>NZ_CAWNZT010000283.1:7703-41006 GCF_963878965.1 Aeromonas sp. HMWF015
CCACCACGTTGACGAACAGACCCAGCTGGTTGGCACTCTGATAAACCAGTGCGTTGACTCCGAGGTTGTCGGTCGCCGCCACTACCAAAATCTGGCCTGCCAGATGGGCCGGAGTGAAGCGCTCGGCCAGATGGGTGAAACGACCGGTGAATTCCGCAAATTCCGGTTCAAGCTCCGGGGAGACCAAGGTCAGCCGGGCACCGGCTGCCAGCAGCAGGCGCGCCTTGCGCAGGGCAACCTCGCCCCCGCCCACCAGCAGTACCGGGCGGCCTTCCAACTTGGCAAACATAGGTAAATAATCCATTTCGGCCCATCCCTCGGAACACGACTAATATGGGGCGACTATAGGCAGGGCAGCTTATCCCTCAAAATAATAAAAAATGCTTTTTAATGCGTTTTAGTAATTAACAAAGTCAATTCATGACAAAGGCGTACGAAGTCACTTGTGGTACCTGACGCCAGACCATAGGCTAGGGACTGTGTTTCATAAGGAGCTAAATGATGAATGAATCATTGATTGTGCTAGGGATTTTTGTGTTCCTGGTGCTCGCCACCCTGAGCGCGGGCATCAAGATCGTGCCCCAGGGCTACAACTGGACGGTGGAGCGCTTCGGCCGCTACACCCGCACCCTGACCCCGGGCCTCAACCTGTTGATCCCCTATGTGGATCGGGTCGGCCACAAGATCATCATGATGGAGCAGGTGCTGGATATCCCGGCACAAGAGGTGATCTCCCGCGATAACGCCAACGTCACCATCGACGCCATCAGCTTTGTGCAGGTGGTGGATGCCCGCAAAGCGGGCTACGAGGTCAACGATCTCACCAGCGCCATCCGCAATCTCACCATGACCAATATGCGCACTGTGCTCGGCGCCATGGAGCTGGACGAGATGCTCTCCCAGCGCGACACCATCAACGAGAAGCTGCTGCGCACCATGGATGCCGCCACCGCCCCCTGGGGCATCAAGGTGACCCGCATCGAGATTAAAGATGTGCGCCCGCCGCTGGCACTGGTCGAGGCGATGAACGCCCAGATGAAGGCCGAGCGCCAGAAACGGGCCGAGGTACTGGAGGCCGAAGGGGTGCGCCAGTCCAAAATCCTGAAAGCGGAAGGGGAGAAGCAGTCCCAGATCCTGAAAGCCGAAGGTGAGCGTCAGGCCGCCTTCCTCGCCGCCGAAGCGCGGGAGCGGGCAGCCGAGGCGGAAGCCAAGGCGACCCACATGGTTTCCCAGGCGATTGCGGAAGGAGACCTGCAGGCCATCAACTACTTCGTGGCTCAGAAGTACACCGAGGCACTGGCCCGCATCGGTGAAGGCCCCAACAGCAAGATCATCATGATGCCGCTGGAAGCAGGCAGCCTGATTGGCTCTGTGGCTGGTATGGCCGAGCTGTTCAACAAAGATTGCAAGGGCAGCAAGTCATGACAGCCCTGTTAGAGGGGCTGACCCACTGGCATTGGCTGGGGCTCGGCTTCATTCTGCTGGCCATCGAGGTGCTCGGCTCAGTGGGCTTTTTGCTCTGGACCGGCATCGCCGCGCTGGAAGTGGGGCTACTACTGCTGATCTGGCCCTTTGGCTGGCAGGCGCAGTTGCTGCTGTTTGCGGTGCAATCCCTGCTCACCACCTGGGCCTGGTGGCGCTGGCAGCACCAGCGTGACAACTCGGGTCAGGATGCAGCCAGCACCATCAACGAGCGGATGCAGAGCTATATGGGCCGCGAGCTGACCCTGCTGGATGATGTCGCCCAAGGCACCAGCCGGGTACATCTGGACGATACGGTCTGGACGGTGCGCTGCGACGAGTCGCTGCCAGCTGGCAGCAAGGTCACGGTGGTGGGGGCTGACTCCCACATCCTGCTGGTTGAACCCCGCAACTGACGCAACTCTGCCATCGAGTCATAAAAAAGCCCGCGATCGCTCGCGGGCTTTTGTCTCTCTGGCGGCCACTCAGGTACGCAACCGATCGAGCTGACTGGCCAGCGCCGTGGCTGCTTGCTCCAGCGCTTCGCTCAGTTGATGGCTGGAGCTGGCCTCCTGCCCGATCACGTTGGCGGTATCGCCGATCCGCATCAGGTTCTGGTTGATGGTATCGCTCACCGCACTCTGCTGCTCGGCGGCGGTGGCTACCTGACTGATGTGGTCGTGGATCTGCTGGATCTGGGCCACCACCCGATTGAGCGCCTCAAACGCCTGCTCGGTACCCTGCACCGTGGTAGTGGAGCGCTCGATACCGGTATTCATCAGACGCTGGCTGCTGCTCACCTCGGTCTGCAGGCTGCCAATCAGCTGGCCAATCTCGTCGGTCGATTCACGGGTCTTGGTCGCCAGCGCCCGCACCTCGTCCGCCACCACGGCAAAGCCGCGGCCCATGTCACCCGCCCGCGCCGCTTCGATGGCGGCGTTGAGGGCCAGCAGGTTGGTCTGCTCGGCAATGGCGCGGATCACATCGAGGATCCGGCTGATATTGGTGCTGCGCTGTGCCACCAGCGCCACCGCTTTATCCGCCTCATGCATATCGCCGACCAGAGTATGGATCTCGTTGCGAGCATTGCTGAGGGTCTGCTGGGCGGTATTGATGTGGTGGGTCGCCGCTTCCGACTCCTGCGCTGCCTGCTCGGCATAACCCGCCACGCTGACTGCCGTGGTGCTCATCTGATGCATGGCGCTCACCACGCTCTCCAGCTCCAGATTCTGCTCGTCCAGACTGTTGCGCATGGTGTCGGCGGTATGTTTCATCTCCCGCGCCTGCTGGTAGACCTGCTGGCCGATCCCCTTGCTCATTTGCACCATGCCCCGCAGCTTGCCGAGGAAGGCATTGAGCTGGGACCCCAGATCGATCAGCTCCTGATGGGTGTCGATCTCCATCTGCTGGGTCAGGTCCCCCTCATTGCTGGAGAGATGGCCCACATGGCGGCTGATAAGAGAAAGTGGCGCGGTAATGGTCTGGATAAACCAGACCAGCAGCCCCAGCACCAACAGGGTAATCCCGCCCATGGCGATGATCTGCTGCCGCTGGCCATCCACCAGCAGGGCGCCCAGTTCATTGCTGATGGCGTGCGCCTTGCTCAGCGCCAGCGCCTTGGGCACCTTGATCATCAACCACCACTGGGTATTGGCTGCCTCAACCCGGATGGGCTGATGAAGAATAAAGTCACTGTCGCTGCTGACCGGCTGACCGTCAGGCAGGGTCAGGCCCACCTCCTTGAGTGGACGGCCCAGCTTGTCGGCATAGCGGTTGCTGCCCACAATCAGCCCCATCTTGCTGACCAGGGTCACATCCGCCTTGTTGTCATAGAGGCTCTTGCCAAGGTTTTCAGCCAGTTGCTGGAAGATGGGCAGGTTCATATCCACCCCGGCCAGCCCGACAAACTTGCCGTCACGCAGCACGGGCACCGTCAGACTGGTCATCAACATCTTGTTGCCCGGGCTGATTTCGTAGAGGTAGGGCTCCATCAGGCAGGGCTGGCAGGTATCGCGACCACAGAGATACCACTCGCTGTTGCGAATGCCGAACTCGTTGAGGGAGGTATCAAACTTGGCCTCGCTGGCGGCGGCGTCCACCGCTTGCTGAGCGACGGCCCCTCCCTGATCCTTGGTGAAATAGACCTCCAGACTCCCCTTTCCTGCCACCGAGTGGCTGGCCCCGCCCAGCCAGTTGCCATCTTCGCCATCATAGCCATCCGGTTCAAACTGGGCATAAATGGAGCTGATCCCGCTCGCCTGCTGCAGGCTGCTGCCGAGCAGAAACTCCACTTGGGGCCGCGACAACCGCAGTTCCGGTTTGGCCATCCCGGCTTCAATCTGGGCGGTCACGGTCAGGGGGATCTGATAGGAGTTCTGCATCAGCGAGGCAATCTGGATGGCATAGCGCTCTGCCTGATACTGCAGGCTGCGGGAGACCTCCTCTTCCAGTGCATCGCTGGTCTGGGTCATCACCATGTTGCGAAGGGAGCTGAAAGAGGCCGATTGCAGCAGGGTCATGGCCAGCCCGGTCAGCAGAAACAGCCCCATGGTAAGGCACAACAACTTGAACTTGAGGGAACGTTGCTTCATGCGACAACTCCTTATGGCAGAATAACAACGAATTACTTGAGTATATTCGCCCACTTGCGCTTCACCCGATTTGTTGATGGGTTTGTGGCAGGCTTCTGGTTATAATTTTTGCCTTCCCGAGCGTTGATGGAACAGTCGCAATGAGCAATGCACTGAGCAGTGTCCCGCCGGTAGTCGCAATGGACTACCCCTTTCCGGCCAAACCTCTTCCCCTGAGTGCCGAGCAGAGAACGACCTTGACCACAGAAATCAAGGCGCTGCTCAAGGAGCGCAAAGCGGTACTGGTTGCCCACTACTACACGGATCCCGAGATCCAGGCGCTGGCCGAAGCCACCGGCGGTTTCGTCGGTGACTCGCTGGAGATGGCCCGCTTTGGCCGCGATCACGAGGCGCAAACCCTGATCGTCGCCGGGGTGCGCTTTATGGGGGAAACCTCCAAGATCCTGAGCCCCCACAAGCGGGTGCTGATGCCGACTCTGGAGGCCGAATGCTCCCTCGATCTGGGCTGTCCCATCGAACAGTTCTCCGCCTTCTGCGATGCCAATCCCGACCATACCGTGGTGGTCTACGCCAATACCTCGGCCGCCGTCAAAGCGCGGGCTGACTGGGTGGTGACCTCCAGCATTGCGCTGGAGATCGTCGAACACCTCGACAGTCTGGGTCACAAAATCATCTGGGGCCCGGATCGCCATCTGGGTGCCTATATCGAGAAGAAAACCGGGGCGCAGATGCTGCGCTGGCAAGGCCACTGCATCGTCCACGACGAGTTCAAGGCCCGCGCCCTGCGCGAGCTGAAAGAGCAGAATCCGGATGCCGCCGTGCTGGTTCATCCGGAATCCCCCGCCTCGGTGATCGAGCTGGCCGATGCGGTGGGCTCCACCAGTCAGCTGATCAAGGCAGCCAAGGAGCTGCCCCAGCAGAAGCTGATCGTGGCGACCGATCGGGGCATCTTCTACAAGATGCAGCAGGCCTGTCCGGAGAAAGAGATGGTGGAAGCACCGACCGGTGGCGATGGTGCTACCTGCCGCAGCTGCGCCCACTGCCCCTGGATGGCGATGAACGGTCTGGTGGCGATCAAGGAGGCCCTCACCGATGGTGCCGAGCGCCACGAGATCCATGTCGACGAAGATCTGCGGGTCAAAGCCTTGATCCCCCTCGACCGGATGCTCAATTTCGCCGCCGAACTCAAGCTCAAGACTCAGGGCAACGCCTGATTGCCGCCGTCACGAGATGCAAAGAGGGCTCCCGCGGGAGCCCTCTTTATTTATCTGAACCTAATCCAACTCAGATGATTACGGTGGAGAGGCTGTGCTCTTCATCCGGCGCAACGGTCACACCCGCCTCACCGGCGATGGCCGCTTCGACGCAGAGCATGGTGCGATAGCCATCGTCACTCATGTCGGCCATGGCGGTAGCCCCTTCCAGCCAGGGGGTCCAGACCACCACGCTGTCGTGGTTGCCACTGACAACCCGGGTCTCGCGCTCACCATCCTGCACGCTCACCAGCGCCTCTGGCTGCCAGTAGACCCGATCCAGCGGCCCACTCAGGGTCAATGCACCCTGCTGCTTGGCATCCTGCCCGGTCAGCTTGTCGGCATAGGGCTCACCCAGACCGCTCACGCTCACCGCCTCTGGTGCGCTGATCTGCAAATAGGTGTGCAGCGCACCGCTATAAGTCAGCGGCTGAGCTCCTGTGTTGCGAGTGGTCAGCACCAGCGAGAGCTCTTTGCCAACCAGCACGTCCAGCTCCAGCTCGAAGGGGTGATCCCACAGGGCGCGGGTTGCGTCGCTGTCGCGCAGGGAGAGATGAACGAGCGTGCCATCGGCGTGATCGGAGACCCCGTCCAGCATCCAGAGGGTGGTGCGGGCAAAACCGTGGGAGGGCTTGCCGCTACCAACGCGGGCGGGCGCCGGACCAAACCAGGGCCAGCAGATCGGGATACCACCGCGAACAGGCTTGCTGCCATCCAGCACCGCCTTGTCACTCAACCAGATGGAGGCTGGCTCGCCATGACGCTGATAGCTCAGCACATGGGCGCCAAACAGGCTGATTTCTGCCTTGGCATAGTCGTTGTTGATGGTGAGAACCGGCAGACCGGCGGCATTGTTGGCAAGCTTGCAATTGGCGGTCAGGGGACGAATGGATTGCATGTGGACTCCTGTCATCAGGGGAAACCGAAAAACAAAAAGGCGGCCCATGGCCGCCTTTTTCAAGCTACGCGATTGCGCATCCCAAATTACTTGGAGATGTGAGCGATCAGGTCCAGAACTTTGCTGGAGTAGCCCATTTCGTTGTCGTACCAGGATACAACTTTAACGAATTTGTCGTTCAGCTGGATACCAGCCTTGGCGTCGAATACAGAAGTCTGACGCTCACCCAGGAAGTCGGTAGATACAACTTCGTCTTCGGTGTAGCCCAGAACGCCTTTCATAGCGCCTTCGGAAGCAGCTTTCATCGCTTCGCAGATTTCTGCGTAGGTGGCAGCTTTCTTCAGGTTAACGGTCAGGTCAACAACAGACACGTCCGGAGTCGGAACACGGAAAGCCATACCGGTCAGCAGGCCTTTCAGTTCCGGGATAACTACGCCAACAGCTTTGGCAGCACCGGTAGAGGACGGGATGATGTTCTGAGCCGCACCGCGGCCACCACGCCAGTCTTTGGCAGACGGACCATCAACGGTCTTCTGGGTAGCAGTGGTAGCGTGAACGGTGGTCATCAGGCCAGACTCGATACCGAAGGTATCGTTCAGAACCTTGGCGATCGGGGCCAGGCAGTTGGTGGTGCAGGAAGCGTTGGAAACGATGTCCTGGCCAGCGTAGGTAGAGTCGTTAACACCCATTACGAACATCGGGGTAGCGTCTTTGGACGGGCCAGTCAGAACAACTTTCTTGGCACCAGCAGCGATGTGCTTACGAGCAGTCTCGTCGGTCAGGAACAGACCGGTAGCTTCAGCAACAACGTCAACACCGATTTCGCCCCACTTCAGGTTGGCCGGGTCACGCTCAGCGGTAACACGTACGGTTTTGCCGTTTACAACCAGGTTGCCGTCTTTAACTTCAACGGTACCGTTGAAACGACCGTGAGTTGAATCGTACTTCAGCATGTAAGCCATGTAGTCAACATCGATCAGGTCGTTGATACCAACAACTTCGATGTCTGCACGCTCGCAAGCCAGACGGAATACGAAACGACCGATACGGCCAAAACCGTTAATACCTACTTTGATAGTCATATTTAGTTACCTAACTGTTCAGTAGTCAAAGAAAATTCCGCTTGTAAATTTACTAGAACTCTCCGGTGAGTCAACCAACATTCTGTCTGAAATTGCGCTATATCATGAAAAACTGTGAAATTAATTTTCTGTTTATGTAACTGATTACCACGTTTTGACGAAAAAAGTGCCAGATCGTGGCATCGCGCAGATATCAACAATAGTGCCTACTCGGTCACACAACCATTCACAGAGATATGTAAAAATGTGCGCGGTTTAGCATGGCCAAAGAGCCACTGTTCAAGTACCACTCCATAAAAATCAAACAAAAAAATAGTATAGATAGAATCCACAGCGGGAATTCTCAAACTATGACCACCCTGATTGAACAGCTGGCTGCCGCAAAAGGTATCGCCAGCGAGTATGTCGATGCCTGGGGCCACCCGGCCCAGGTATCAGAAGAGAGCAAGGCCGCCATGCTGGGCGCCATGGGCTACCGCGTCGATGACGAGGCCGCACTGGTGCAGCAGCTGGAAGAGGAGCATCGCCAGCACTGGCTGCGGGCGCTGGATCCTGTGATGGTGGTTCGCACCGGCGACGCCGTTACCCTTGAGGTTCGCCTCCCCATCGAATTCGTCAACGACGCCCTCACTTGGCAGCTCCAGCAGGAGCAGGGTGCTGTGTTGTCCGGTCAATTCACCCCCATCGAGGGTGAGCTGGTCGGCGTGGCCGAATTTGAAGAGATGGAGTGCCAGGCCTATCGCGTCACGTTGGAGATGGCCCCGGAGCTGGGTTATCACCAGCTGGTGCTGCTGGAAGAGGGCAATGACGAGCCGCTGGCCACCATGCGCCTCATCGTTGCCCCCAAGGCCTGCTACAAGCAGGCGCCGATTGCCGATGGCCGCAAGGTATGGGGCCCGAGCGTGCAGCTCTACTGCCTGCGCAGCCGCCACAACTGGGGTATCGGTGATTTCAGCGATCTGGGCCAGCTGGTCGAGAAAGCGGCCGCCTGGGGTGCCCACTTCGTCGGCCTCAACCCTATCCACGCCCTCTATCCGGCTAATCCGGAGAGCGCCAGTCCCTACAGCCCCTCTTCCCGTCGCTGGCTCAACGTGGCCTATATCAATGTGGAAGCGGTGCCCGAATTCCAGCAGAGCGATCGCCTGAAAGCGGAAGTGGCAAGCCCTGCCTTCCAGCAACATCTGGCCGATCTGCGCGCCAAAGAGAACGTCGATTACACCGGCGTGATCCAGACCAAACTCGGCATGCTGCGTCAGGTGTTCGACGAAGCCACCCAGAGTGTCGAGCGTCAGGCCGCCTTTGATGCCTTCGTGGCCGCCGGTGGCGACAGCCTGCAACAGCAGGCAGCATTTGATGCCCTGCAGGCCCACTTCTATGCCAAAGGCGAAAATGCCTGGGGCTGGCCGGTATGGCCGCAGGAGCTGCGCGATTACCACAACCCTGCCGTTGCCGCCTGGATGGCCGAGCACCCGCAAGATGTCAACTTCTACCTCTATCTGCAGTTCCTGGCTGACGAACAACTGGCGCAAGCCGATGCCCGCGCCAAGGCTGCCGGCATGGTGATGGGGATCTATCGGGATCTGGCGGTGGGCGTCTCCGAAGGCTCCACCGAGATCTGGGCCAACCAGGATCTCTACTGCCCGAAAGCCTCGGTCGGTGCGCCGCCCGATATCCTCGGCCCGCTTGGTCAGAACTGGGGCCTGCCCCCGATGAACCCGAACAAGCTGTTTGAAGCGGCCTACCAGCCGATGGTGGACTTGTTCCGTGCCAACATGCGCTCCTGCGGCGCACTGCGCATCGACCACGTGATGGCCTTGCTGCGCCTGTGGTGGGTACCACCCGGAGCGTCCGCCGCCAAGGGCGCCTACATCTATTATCCGGTCAACGATCTGCTGGGCATTCTGGCCCTAGAATCCCACCGCAATCAGTGCCTGCTGATCGGCGAGGATCTGGGCACCGTGCCGGAGGGGATCGACGTGACCCTGAAAGAGAACGGCGTTCACTCCTACAAGGTGTTCTTCTTCGAACGCTCCAAGGAAGATGGCGGCTTTATCTCCCCGGCGCACTACACCGAGCAGGCGATGTCGGCCCTGACCACCCACGACATGCCGACCCTCAAGGGCTTCTGGCATTGCGACGATCTGGCACTCGGCCGTCAACTGGGTCTGTATCCGGATGAAGATGTATTGAAGACTCTGTATGCTGATCGTCACCAGGCCAAACAGCGGATCCTCGATAGCCTGCATGCCCACAAGGTCATCTCTGACAACATCAGTCATGACGTGAACTGGGTAGGCATGAACACCGAACTCAACCATGGTCTGCAGATCCACATGTCCCGCGGCAGCTGCGCCCTGTTCAGTACCCAGCTTGAAGACTGGCTGGAGATGGACAAGCCGGTCAACGTACCGGGCACCAGTTACGAATACCCCAACTGGCGCCGCAAGCTCTCCGCTGATCTGGAAGATATTTTTGCCAATGAGGCACTCAAGGCACTGGCTGGCAAGATGAGCCAAGCCCGTGATGAGGCCAGTCGTTGAGACGCTGTCTCTCACAGCGTTCTCACCTAAATCCACTCCGGCTTCGGCCGGAGTGGATGCTCTGTCATGAAAGGAAATCTCGATGCTCGTTGAACGTTTGGTTGCTGCCCGCTGTTCCGATCCCTTCTCTCACTTAGGCCTGCAGGCCAATCCGGATGGGCCCGGCCTCAAACTGACCGCCTGGTTGCCTGATGCCCTCGAAGTTCGCGTCAAGGATCTCAAGTCGGGCAAAGTCGTTGCCACCCTGGCGCCCACCGATGAATCGGGTCTTTTTGAAACTGTTTTCACCCGCCGCAAAAACTCCTTCCCCTATCAGCTGATCGCCAGCTACCAAGATGCCACCACCGAGGTCATCGACCCCTATCAGTTTCAGGATGCCGCCTGGGCAGGCCTGGCCGAACTGACAGCCCAGCCGGAAAACCTCTACCACACCCTTGGCGCCCAGCTGCGCACCGTGGAGCATCTTGGCCAGCAGGTGGAAGGGGTGCGTTTTGCGGTCTATGCGCCGAGCGCCACCGCCGTGAGCCTCATCGGCGATTTCAACTTCTGGGATGGCCGCCGCCATCCGATGCAGCGCAGCCTCTGCGGTCACTGGGTGCTGTTTGTGCCGGGCCTCAAGGCCGGGGATCGCTACAAGTTCGAGCTCAAGGACCCCATGGGCAACCGGCTGCCCCACAAGAGCGATCCGGTCGGCTTTTACTGCGAGCAGTATCCGTCGTTCGCCTCCGTGGTCTATGACCACGCCCAGTATCAGTGGCAGGATGCCGAGTGGATTGCCAGCCAGCACAACGACAAGCGTGAGCAACCCCTCTCCATCTATGAGCTCCATGTCGGCTCCTGGAAACGCCACCCCAATGGCGACAGCCTGAGCTGGCGCGAGCTGGCAGTGGAGCTGGTCGCCTACGTCAAGGAGATGGAGTACACCCACATCGAGCTGCTGCCGGTCTCCGAGCACCCCTTCAGCGGCTCCTGGGGCTACCAGCCGGTGGGCATGTTCTCCCCCACCAGCCGCTACGGCACCGCCGATGATTTCAAATACTTCGTCGACCAGTGCCACCAGGCCGGGATCGGCATCATTCTGGACTGGGTGCCCGCCCACTTCCCGTCCGATGCCCACGGACTGGCCCGTTTCGACGGCACCCCGCTCTACGAATATGAAGATCCGCGCCGTGGCTGGCACCCGGACTGGAACTCCTACATCTACGACTTTGGCCGCGACACAGTGCGCCAGTTCCTGGTGGCGAGCGCCCTGTTCTGGCTCGACAAGTTCCACATCGACGGACTGCGGGTGGATGCGGTTGCCTCCATGCTCTATCTGGACTACTCCCGCAACGCCGGTGAGTGGGTACCGAACGTCGATGGCGGCAACCACAACTACGAAGCGATCAGCCTGCTCAAGTGGACCAACGAGGAGGTCTACGGCAAGTACCCCCACGCCATGACCATCGCCGAAGAGTCCACCGCCTTTGCCGGTGTCTCCCGCCCCACCTTCCTCGGCGGCCTCGGCTTTGGCTTCAAGTGGAATATGGGCTGGATGCACGACACCCTCACCTATATGCAGAAAGAACCGATCCACCGTCGCTACCACCACAACGACATGACCTTCTCCATGGTTTACCACTATGACGAGAACTTCATCCTGTCGCTCTCCCACGACGAGGTGGTGCACGGCAAGCACTCCATGCTCTACAAGATGCCGGGCGACGAGTGGCAGCAAGCCGCCAACCTGCGCGCCTACATGGGCTTCATGTACGCCCACCCGGGCAAGAAGCTCAACTTCATGGGCACCGAGATCGCCCAGAGCAACGAGTGGAACCACGATGCCCAACTGCCGTGGCATCTGCTGCAATATCCCAAGCATGCCGGTCAGCAGCGGCTGATCCACGATCTCAACTACCTCTACCGTCATGAGCCTGCCTTGTATCAGGCCGATTATGAGCAGACCGGCTTCCGCTGGCTGGATCACAACGATGCCGACAACAGCATCTTTGCCTGGCTGCGGGCGGACAAAGAGGGCAAGCAGGCTATTGTGGTGGCTTGCAACTTCACCCCGGTGCCCCGTATCGAATATCGGATCGGCGTTCCTGCGGCGGGCTACTATCGGGTGGTGCTCAACACCGACAGCGAGTATTACTGGGGCAGTAACTATGATGTAGGTCTGGTGTTCGCTGCCGAGCCGACCCCCTGGCAGGGGATGGCACACAGCATAGTGCTGGATCTGCCGCCGCTGGCGACCTTGTTTATCAAACAGGAGTCTTGATGCTTGTAATGGAAAAAGGGGTGGGCTACCCGCTGGGGGCCCGCCTTGACGAGAACGGTTGCCACTTCTGCGTCTGGGCCCCCCAGTCGGACAAGGTGGAGATCTGCCTGTACGACGAGCAGGAGCAGGAGCTGATGCGGCTGGAGTTGCCCGGCCGCCGTGGCCAGTATCGCTTTGGCTACGTGCGCGGCGTACAGGCCGGTCAGCGCTACGGCTATCGGGTCTATGGTACTCCGCAGGAGGGGATGCTGTTCGATCCGCAAAAACTGCTGATTGACCCCTACGCCAGGGCGCTCAGTCGTCCCACCTATTGGGATGAAGCCCTCTATCAGGGGGACAGTGCCGGGATGATTGCCAAGTCGGTGGTAGTGAATGACAGCTTTGACTGGCAAGGGGTTGGCAAACCCGGGATCAGCCCGGCCCGCACCATTATCTACGAGACCCACGTCAAGGGCTTTACCAAGCAGCATCCGGGGATCCCCAAAGCGCTGCAGGGCACCTACCTTGGCATCTGTCACCCGCTGGTTATCGAGCATATGAAGAGTCTCGGCATCACCTCGGTGCAGCTGATGCCGGTGGCCGCCTTCATGTCGGAACCGCGACTTGAGCAGCTGGGACTCACCAACTACTGGGGCTACAACCCCATTGCCTTCTTCGCCCCGGAGCCGCGTTACAGCACCCGAGCAGACGAGGCGGTGACCGAGTTCAAGACCATGGTGCGCGAGCTGCACCGGGCCGGGCTCGAGGTGATCCTGGATGTGGTCTACAACCACACTGCCGCCTCTGGCTTCGACGGCCCCACCCTCTCGTTCAAGGGCTTTGACAACGCCGGTTACTACGCCTTCGAAGCGGGTCCCCACGGCCCGGACTACACCCGTCACGCCAACGTGACCGGCTGTGGCAACAGCGTCAATCTGGATCACCCCAACACCCTGCGGCTGGTGCTCGATGCCCTGCGTTACTGGGTCACCGAGATGCAGGTGGACGGCTTCCGTTTCGATCTGGCGGTGACGCTGGCGCGGGAAGCAGGAGAGTTCGAGCCCATGGGCGCCTTCTTCAAGGCCGTGATGGCCGACCCTATGCTGTCACAGGTCAAGCTCATCGCCGAACCCTGGGATATCGGCCCCTTCGGCTACCGGCTGGGTCAGTTCCCGAGCCAGTGGCAGGAGATCAATGACCGCTATCGCGATACTGTGCGCGCCTTCTGGCGCGGTGATGCGGGCAAGATGGGGGACTTTGCCACCCGCTTGGTGGGGTCGCGGGATATCTTCCCGAAGAACTGGCGCTCCCCCCACACCAGCGTCAACTACCTCTGCTATCACGACGGTTTCACCCTGGAGGATCTGGTCTCCTACAACCAGCGCCACAATCAGGCCAACGGTGAGGACAATCGCGATGGCCACGGCAACAACCTCTCCTATAACCACGGGGTGGAGGGGCCGACTCTGGATCCTCGGGTCAACAGCCTGCGCCAGCAGCAGAAGCGCAATCTGATTGCCACCCTGCTGCTCTCCCAAGGTACTCCCCACTTCCTCGCCGGGGACGAGATGGGCCGCAGCCAGCTTGGCAACAACAACGCCTACTGCCAGGACAACCAGATCAGCTGGGTCAACTGGCAGTGGCGGCCAGAAGACGAGCGGCTGTTCGCCTTCACCCAGCAGATGATGGCGCTGCGGGCGGAGTCCAGCGTCTTCTCCAACCTGCAACTGAGCGACGACAGCTGGAATGGCACCCCATCCAGCTGCCATCAGGTCAACTGGTATCACCCGGACGGCCACCAGCTCACCGATCAGGATTGGCACGCCCCCATGGGGCAGGCGTTCGCCATGGATATCGGCATGATCAACTGTGTCGGCGAGCGCTGGTACGTACTGTTCAACGCCAGCGATTATGACATCCAGTTCCGCCTGCCACCGCCGGGGGAAGGGCTGGAGTGGATCCAGACCATCGACACCGCCACCAACGATGGCCTCCCCTTCCTGCCCGATGACATCAAACGGCAGGTAGCGGTCGGCCGGGCCCACTCCCTCAAACTGCTGGAGCGGGTGGCGCTGGCCAGCACGGCGGAGGATGCCCAGCCACCGCAGCAGGAAATTCTCCCTGCATCCGGTGAGGAGATGGTTGCCACCTCGATCACAGATACTGGCAAAGCATAAGAGGCATGCTGGAGTCAGCTTTACGGAGCCGTTATGCTGGGCTCCGGTATGGATGGCAAGGAGTCGGTATGAGCAGTAACAATCCGGAACAGTGGCGTAGCAAACTGACCCCCGAGCAGTTTCACGTCTGCTGGGAGAAGGGCACCGAGCGCCCCTACAGCGGTGCCCTGCTCCACAATCGCAAGAGCGGCGACTACCTCTGTGTCTGCTGCAAGAGCGTGCTGTTTCACTCAGGAGCCAAGTTTGATTCCGGCTGCGGCTGGCCCTCGTTCGACAAGGCCATCGAGGGGACGGTGGAGTACACCGAGGACAACAGCCACGGCATGAAGCGAGTGGAGATCACCTGCCGCCAGTGCGGCTCTCACCTCGGTCACGTCTTCCCCGACGGACCGACCGAGACAGGCCAGCGCTACTGCGTCAACAGCCTGAGTCTGGATTTCGATCCCGACGCTTAAGCGGCTGACCCATTGCAATAAAAACGGCGCCTCCATCACGGAGGCGCCGTTTTTTATCGGGATTTCACCGGCTTCACGCCAGCAGGATAGCTGCCATCACCAACAGGGCCGCGATGGCCGGCACCGGCAACTTCAACACCCGCAGCAGATAAAAGCCGATGGCCGCCAGCGCCAGATCGGTCGGCGCCAGCACCGCGCTCTGCCACACCGGCTGATAGAGGGCCGCCAGCAGCAAGCCCACCACGGCGGCGTTGATTCCGGTGACGGCCCCCGCCAGACGGGGCTGGGCCAGCCACTGTTGCCAGCAGGGGCCCACCGCCCAGAGCAGCAGAAAGCCGGGTGCAAAGAGCGCCAGGGTCGCCAACAGGGCCCCGATCAGCGGCATCTCGGGCTGCAGCTGGGCGCCAAGATAGGTGGCAAGGGTAAACATGGGGCCCGGCACCAACTGGGCCAGGCTGTAACCGGTCAGAAACTGCTGCTCGTTGAGAGTGTGTCCCACGCTCTCTTGCAGTAGCGGCAGCACCACATGGCCACCGCCAAACACCAGACTACCGGCGCGATAGAAGTCAGCAACCAGCTGGCCAATCGGGCTACCGAGCAGCGGCAGGCCGATAAAAAGGATGCCAAACAGCAGCAGGGTTGGCCAATGAGGCTGACTGCTGGCGGCAGAAGGCAGCTCGGCGGAGGCTGGCACACTACCCGCCCCGCTCTGGCTGCGGGTGCAGATCAGCGCAGCTCCCGCCAGCATCAACAGTTGAGTCAGCAGACCGGGCTGCCACCAGAGTGCAGCAGCGGTCACCACCATGATCCCTTGGGTCATTCCCGTGGCACAGAACTGACGACTCATGGTGAGCACCGCATCGGCCACCACGATGAGCGCCAGCAGCTTGAGGCCATGCAGCGCCGCATCGAGCCACAGATTGCTGCCCAGCTGGCCGATGCCGATCGCGGCCGCCAGTAGCAGAAGAAATGAGGGCAGCGTAAAGCCGACAAAAGCAGAGAGCGCCCCGCCCAGACCGGCGCGATGACGACCGATGGCGAAACCAAGCTGGCTGGAGGCGGGCCCCGGCAGCAGTTGGCACAGAGCCAGCAGGCGGGCAAATTCGGCCTGTGTCAGCCAGCCGAGCCGCTGGACGAAGGCGCGCTGGAAATAACCGATATGAGCGGCCGGACCACCAAAACTGATGCATCCCAGCCATAAAAACTGAATAAATACCTGTCCCACGCTCTCCTCCCTCTCCTCCCGATGGAGAGGGGATATTATGACAGCGCGATGATCGTTTTATGACAATCAGACTGATTAGGCCGACACCATTGGCGCATCACCCGGCAGATAGCAGCGTCCCGCCAGCCAGCAGGCGATGGATTGGCGGCTGGCATCGAAGTGGGGCTCGGGCAACTCGCGCGGATCGCACCAGACCCAGCCTTCGCACTTCTCCGGCTCCAGCAGCTGCGGCTCACCATCGGCCCGGGCGTGCAACGTCACCGAGATATAGTGCAGCCCGCTCTCGCGCCAGGTCTCCAGATTGTTGGTCACCGCCACCACCTCGGGCCCGTGGATCTCAAGTCCGGTCTCCTCGGCCACCTCGCGGATCGCCGCCGACTCGAAGCTCTCCCCCAACTCCAGATGACCACCCGGGATCGACCAGTAGGGGGCATGGCTCCCTTTGCGTTTGCCAAACAGCACCTGGCCTTGGGCGTTGGTCAGGATGACGCCGACCCCGACGCGGGGATAGAGAGTGGACATGAAAACGCTCCTTCAATCAGGCAATAAAACGGCCCCACCTTAGGCCCAAGGAGGGCACAGGGCAAGCCCCGGCTGCACGGCACCTGCGCCTGTCGGTAGCCCCTCCCCTTGCCCCTTAACCGGTTATCACTGATGCTGGGGAGTGAAGCCCGGATGGAGAGGTCATCCCAATCCTCTCAGTCCCCCATCACCCCGAGGAGTCCGCCATGAAAAAATTGCTCCCCCTGTGCGCTCTGCTGCTCACGGCTTGCCAAACCACGCCGCCCCCCAACTCGCTCGCCATCGATGATGCCGACGCCTGGCAGGCCATTTGCAAAGATGGCACCCGGGTTCGCGCCGTGGTGGCAGAGGGGATCTGTGGGGATCATCGCGGGGTAGCCATGTGGACGAATAAGCCAAGAGCTGAACGGATGGCAGAAGAAGCCGCCAAATAGTGTGATCCAGGCACCATAAAATGACACTGCCGGCCAATTGGCCGGATTTTTTCGCGATCTCGCCAGCACTTTGCCATCTTGTTCATGGTGCGCTCAGTTTTCTGTTCCCATACTGGCCCTACAGTTCCAAAAGAGGAGAGACAAGATGCAAACATCCATCGTCGGGCTCTCCATTCTGTGGGGGCTAGCCAGTTTTGGTGTTCAGGGGGATTTCATCGAGAGCCGTGATTCCGTTGCGCCATCCTGGCAAGCCGAGTCCAGAGTGGAGATGGAAGGTTATCTGATTGAATCGCTTGGCGAAGATCGCTGGTTGTTCGACAACGGCAGCGAGAGCCTGCTGGTCTCCCTGCCCGAGGGGCAGTGGGTGCCGACCGGCGAGCGGCTGCGAGTCAGCGGCGAACCGCAGCAGGAGCAGAGCGGCTGGCTGCTGCAGGTGGAAGACATCAGCCAGGTCTGCGTCTGACCACGGCAGTCGCCATTCCCCGTCACCGCGACAGCTAATCCAGACCCGATAACCACTACCGAATAACCAAGAGCGAATAGCAAAAGAGGAGGCCACTGGCCTCCTCTTTCTGTTTCGATAAGCGGCTTGCGCGGGCTCAACCCAGATGGTTGAGCGGCAGCGCCGTCTTGTGCTTGATGCGGCGCAGCACGAAGCTGGAGCGCACCCCGGTCACCCCCGGAATATGGGTCAGCTTGTCCAGCAGGAAGTGCTGGTAGTGCTCCATGTCGCGCACCACCACCTTGAGCTGGTAGTCGGCATCGTTGCCGGTGATGAGATCACACTCCAGCACTTCGGGCAGTTCGCTGATGGCGCGATCGAAATTCTCGAACCGCTCGGGCGTGTGTCTGTCCATGGAAATGTGAATGTAGGCGGTGAGGGTGAGGCCAAGCTGGCGGGCGTTGAGCAGAGTAACGTGGGTGTCGATGAGGCCGGCATCCTCCAGCGCCTTGACCCGGCGGGAGCAGGGGGACGGGGAGAGCCCCACCAGCTCGGCCAGTTCCAGATTGCTGATGCGGCCATTCTCCTGCATCAGCTCGAGAATATGTCTGTCTATGCGATCAAGTTTCAGCATTTACCCTTCCTCGTTGCAATGACTAATCCACTTTTCCTAGATTAAGGGTGAACTATTGCAAAAACAACCGAAATAAGTGGTTACTTTGCAACCACTCACCGGCACGGGAGGGATACTATGGTTACATCTTCCGGTGGCAAAGCAGATACCTGACCGGGTCTCTGCGGTGAAGGACCTTACCGGGTCAAGAGCCCCATCAGCCGTCTTACCTTATCGGGAAACGACGGGCTGGAACGAGAGAACCCCCTCCCCGAAGGCAACAAAGCAGGCATCCCGGCGCCTGCTTTGTTGTTTTTGGGTGTTTGACGAAATCAGAGCGAGGGCGGCGTGATGCGATAGAGGCAGCGATGCGCCCCCTCCAGCAGATATTGCTCCCGCTCCACCGTCGCCGGCGCCAGCAGCTGGCGAAACAGCGCCAGTTCGCTGCGACAAAAACCGCGGCAGGTGCGCGCTGCCGCACAGATGGGACAGTGGCTCTCCCACAGCAGCCAGCTGCCATCCTCTTCGCGGCGGATCTCCGCCATGTAGCCCTCGCGAGTGCGCAGCTCCTTGAGCGCCGCTAGCCGGCCAGAGAGGCCATGGGACCCCAGTGCCTCCTGATAGCGAGCAAGCATCTGCTGCTCCCGCTGCTGGATCAGCCGTTCCATCCCCTCCTCGCCAAACAGCTCGCGCACGTTGTCGATCAGTTGCACGGTCAGGTCGCTATGGCTATCGGGGAAGCGCTGCCAGGCCTGCTCGGTGAGCTGCCACAGCCGCATGGGACGACCGCGCCCGCGGGCCTCGTCGCTGAATGTGACCCACCCCTCCTGCTCCAGCGTGAGCAGGTGCTGGCGGGCGCCCATGGAGGTCATCTGCAACTGCTCCCCCAGCGCGGCGGCGCTCTGCGGGCCATGGCTCTTGAGCAGAAACAGGATCTTGTCGGTGCTTGCGTTCATGACCCCATTATGGGGAGCCCCCTTTATTAAATCAACAATTCACTTTACTTAATGCCAGTTATCAACCAGCATAAATAAACAAATTACTTTACTTAATGGATGCGACATGGCGAAACAACAGCACAAAAACCCCCTCTGGGTGCTGGTGATGACGGTCACGCTGGCGGTCGCCGGCTTCAGCCTCCCCTCCCCGGTATTGGCACCTTTGCTGCTGGATCCGGCCCACGGCATGCTGACGCCGGAAGCCTCCGACTGGAGCCGCAAGGTGTGGCTGGGGGTCATCATGGGGCTCTATCCCCTGCTCCAGCTGGTGGGCAGTCCCTGGCTTGGTCGCCTCTCTGACCGCTATGGCCGCAAGCCACTGCTGTTGCTCTCGCTGGTGGGGGTACTGGCAGGCTATGCCCTGATGGCACTCGGTATCGCCTGGCGCTCCCTCCCCCTGTTGCTGCTCAGCCGGATTGTGGAGGGGCTGTGCAACGGCAACATCGCCATCGTGCAGGCGATGGCGGCGGATCTCGCCGGCAAGGAGCACAAGGCGCGCAGCTTCGCCTGGATCAACATCGGCATGAATCTGGGCTGGGTCGTGGGGCCGATGATCGGGGGCTACGCCGCGGTGATCTCGGGGGATTACAGTCTGGCCGCCTGGCTGGCGGTAGGAATGACCCTGCTCAACCTGCTGCTGGTGTACTGGTTGATCCCCTATCGTCCGCCGGTGGCGGCCACCCGTCAGACAGCGACCCTCTCCAGCCGCCAGCTGTTGTTGCAACCGGCCCTGCTGCCCTACTTCGCGCTCACCCTGATCAGCTATGGCGCCGTGCAGCTCTATTTCACCTACTTCAATATCTGGCTGGTGGAGCGGCTGGCCTGGGATCCGGCCCAGCTGGCGCAGGCAGCGGTGCTGGTGAGTTTGCCCATGATGGCGGGCTCCTGGCTCGGCTCCCGCATCGCCCGTCACTGGCGCGGCAGCTCCCTCGGGATTGTCGGCCATCTGGTGATGGCGAGCGGCATGCTGCTCTTTATCCTGCCCGTGCACTGGTGGGGACTGGCGCTTACCTTCGTTCCCGCTGGCATCGGCATGAGTCTGGGGGAGCTGGCCACCTCGGTGGCAATCTCCAACCGCAGTCACCCGGAGCAGCAGGGGCAGCAGGGGCAGGCAATGGGGCTCTACCGCGCCCTCGCCGTGGGCAGCGAGATCCTGGCGGTGCTGCTCGGCAGTCTGGTGCTGCTGGCCGGTACCGAGTGGCCCTTCTATCTCGCCACCCTCTGCTCCCTTGCCAGTGCCGCCGGTTTCTATCTGCTGCGTCGCCGTGCCGACCGTCGTCAACAGCTGGCAAGCTGCACCTGAGCCACGAAGGGATCACAGTTCGGCGCTCCGAGCGCGGGCAAGACTTGCATCGGGGCGCCGGGTCTGGGACGGTAAAGCTCTTTACGGATTTGTTCGATGCTGGAGGAGCTATGAGTGAGTACAAGGCCATCGCGCTCGATATGGATGGCACCCTGCTGACCCGGGATCACAAGATCTCGTCGGCCACCCGGGCAGCCCTGGCGCAGGCCCGCGCCCACGGCATCAAGGTACTGCTGGTCACGGGGCGCCACTACATGACGGCGCGTCCCTTCCACCACGAGCTGGCCCTCGATACCCCCCTCATCTGCAGCAATGGCGCCTATCTCTATGATCCGGTGCAAAACCGGATCATCAGCGGCGACCCGCTGGCGACTGCCCCGCTTACCGAGCTGCTGGCCGCGGTCGAGGCACAGCAGATGGGCGCCCTGTTCCACCTGAGCGAGGGCATTGGCTACATCGGCTGTGAAGAGCATGTCACCCGCATCCGCCACTGGTCGGCCAATCAGCCGGACCACCTCAAGATCGCTCTCCACCCGGTCGAGGAGCTGGCAGGCTGGCTCGACAACCCGGTCTGGAAACTGGAGCTGTTCAATCAGGATCCGGCGCGCCTGCACACCTTTATGGGCGAGGTGGTCGAGCAGATGCCCTTTACCCGCGACTGGGCGGCCCCCTATGCGGTGGAGCTGGTACAGCCCGGTTGCAGCAAGGGCAACCGGCTTGCCCAGTGGGCAGCCAGCGAAGGGATTGCGATGGAGCAGGTGGTGGCGTTTGGGGATAACAACAACGACATCAGCATGTTCGAGCAGGTGGGGCTGGCGGTGGCCATGGGCAATGCGGCCCCGCAGATCCAGAGCCATGCCCATCGGGTCACGGCCGACCACAACGAAGATGGTATCGCACTGGCGTTGCAGCGCTGGGTACTGCCCTGAGCTGACAAGATGCAACATGGCCAGCACGCGGGCTGGCCATGAAGAGAGGGATTAACTGCCGAAGGAGAACTGGATCACCCGATCCGGATAGCGCAGACGGTTGTACTCCCGGCGCAGGGATTCGTAGTGGCGAATGGCCCGATCGCGCTTGGCACGGTAGTAGTCGCGCTGTTCCGTGTTGGTTTCGTTGCGGATGCTGCGCTCCAGCGTATCGATATCACTCTCGGTACGCTCCAGCTCGTCGCTGATCTCCCGCAGGCGGGCAGCCAGTTTGTACTCTTCGTAGCCACGCTGATACTGCTTGAGGAAGCTGGCGTCATTGGGGCATACCCCCAGATAAGCCTGCCCCTCCTTGCCCTTGCTGTAAGCCAGCTCGGGAATGCAGTAGAGCTCCAGCCCCTTGTCGTAGCCCCGTTTCCACTCGGCTTCATCCACTTTGAGGCCATATTCGCTGCAAGACGAAACGTAATTGCGGGTCGCCTGACGGGTTTTGCCTTCCGATCCATCCTGATAACCCAGGTTGTACCAACTCATGGTACGGCACTCATCTTCTGACAGGGCACTGCATCCCGCCAGCAATACCGGCAGGGTCAGCAACAGGATTTTGGGGGACATGAACAGACTCCGGAAAAGATAGTGAGCGGCATTCTAGATAGGATAAAAGGCCATAACAAGGGATGCGCCCCCGTGCGGTCTGGCGCGGTTTATTTGATGTTTTTGTCACTATTCAACGCTGTGCCAGACGGGGTGGCCAACCCGCTTTCCTTGTTATCAGGTGCAAGGTAAACTGCGCCATCTTTTAACTGGCGCGCAACAAAAACAATGAAAGTCCTGACCGTCGATTACCGCTCACCCGATGCGGCCCAACGCTTCACCGAATCCCTGCGAACCACCGGCTTTGGCGTGCTGACCAACCACCCCATTCCGAAAGAGCTGGTGCAGTCCATCTACGACAACTGGTATCGCTTCTTCATGAGCGAGCAGAAGCAGGATTTTCTGTTCAACCGCGAGACCCAGGATGGCTACTTCCCGCCCTCGGTCTCCGAGGTGGCCAAGGGCCATAGCCAGAAAGACATCAAGGAGTACTTCCACATCTACCCCTGGGGCCAGATGCCGGAAGAGCTGAAGGAGCAGGCGATGGAGTACTACCGCCTCGCCAACGGTCTGGCCGCCGAGCTGCTGGGCTGGGTCGAGCAGTACACCCCGGCCGATATCGCCGCTCACTACAGCTGCCCCCTCTCCTCGATGATCGAAGAGAGCCAGAAGACCCTGCTGCGGGTGCTGCACTATCCGCCGTTCGATGGCACCGAGGAGCCGGGCGCCATCCGCGCCGCCGCCCACGAGGATATCAACCTGCTCACCATTCTGCCCGCCGCCAACGAGCCGGGGCTTCAGGTGAAGGGTTCCGACGGCGAGTGGATGGATGTGCCGTGTGACTTTGGCACCCTCATCATCAACATCGGTGACATGCTGCAGGAGGCCTCTCGCGGCTACTATCCCTCCACTACTCACCGCGTCATCAACCCGACCGGTGGCAGTGCCAGCAAGTCACGCATCTCCCTGCCGCTGTTCCTCCACCCGCGCCCGGATGTGGTGCTCTCCGAGCGCCATACTGCCCACAGCTACCTGATGGAGCGGCTGCGGGAGCTGGGGGTGATCTAGTCCGCCGACGAGCCGTTGTCAGAGACCAAACCGGAGCAATCTCACTCCGGTTTTTATTTGGTGGCAGGATTGGGCAAAAAACAGAATTAAATTAGCCAATCATGCCAATAAATCGCATTTACACCTGATAACCGTCGTAGTGATTGCGCCGTGACCTCCGTAACATGAGCGCCATTCTGCCCTGCCAAGGGGCGCTCGATTGGAGTTCTTATGAAGCAGTCCCAATGGTCATCCCGACTCGGCTACATCCTCGCCGCAGCGGGTTCCGCGGTAGGTATCGGCGCAATCTGGAAATTCCCCTATGTCACCGCAGTCAACGGCGGCGGCGCCTTCCTGCTGGTCTTTCTGCTGTTCAGCTTCACCCTGGGGGTGGCGGTATTGATGGGGGAGACCCTGCTCGGCAGCATGAGTCGCCGCGGGGTAGTCGGTGCCTTCTCCGATCTGCTCGGCAAACAGTGGCGCTGGGTTGGGGTAATGGGGGTGATCTCTACCCTGCTCATCTACTGCTTCTACAGCGTGGTGGGCGGCTGGACCCTGGGCTATACCGGCATGGCCATCTCAGGTCAGCTCAACCATGGCGATGCGGCGGCCCTCACCGCCCGCTTCAATGACTATGTCAGCGGCGACGTCTGGCCCATTCTCACCCATCTGCTGTTTGCCGCCCTCACCTGGATGGTGGTGCAAGGGGGCATTCAGAAAGGGGTGGAGCGCACCCTGCGCTGGATGATGCCAGCCCTGTTCCTGATGATCCTGATGCTGGTCGCCTTTGGCCTCACCCTGCCCAATGCGATGGCGGGGGTACGTCACTTCCTGATGCCCGACTTCAGCAAGCTGGGGATGTCCGGCGTGCTCGATGCCATGGGGCTGGCCTTCTTCTCCCTCTCCATCGGTCTGGGCATCCACACCACCTACGGCGCATATCTGCCGACCAGCGAAGGGGTTGGTCGCTCCAGCCTCTGGGTGGTACTGCTGGCCAGCATGGTGGCAGTACTGGCAGGTTTGATGATTTTCCCGGTGCTGGCTTCGACCGGTATCGATCCCGCCTCCGGCCCCGGCCTCACCTTTATGACCATGCCGGCGGTGTTTCAGTTGCTGCCCTTCGGTCAGGTGCTTGAGGTGATCTTCTTCGCCCTGCTGGTCTTTGCGGCGCTCTCCTCGGCCATCTCCCTGCTGGAGCATTTGCAGTGCTTCCTGTGCGAGACCTGGGGCTGGTCACGCCGCACGGCCTGCAGCGCCATCACTGGATTCGTCATGGTTAGCGGTGTTCCGGTCAGCCTGTCGTTTGGCCCGCTGCAACACGCCACCCTGTTTGGCAAAACCATTTTCGAGCTGCTGGACTTTGTCACCTCCAACCTGATGATGCCGCTGTTCGGCCTGATGCTGACGCTGCTGCTGGGCTGGAAGCTGGGACGCAAGGCTTTGCCGCAAGGGATTGCCAGCCACTGGCATCACCTGCTGATGAACTGCTGGCGCTGGATTGCCCCCTTGCTGATCGGCGGGATCTTGATTCGCGGTCTGGTGTGACGGTTACTCTTCGCGGGTGGGCTCATCGGCCCGCCCCTGTGCGGCTCTGACGGCCTCCAGGGCATGCTGCCAGCGGGTGATCTCGACATCATCCGTTCCCTTGGAGAAGACGATATAGAGACCGGCCTGATGGAGCAGTACACCACTGTTGACGATGCTGCGCCGGGATAACCCCATCTTGTCGAGGGTGGCCTCCATCACCAGCTCCGCCATCGGCAAGGCATCGATCTTGCCCAGCATCAGCCGCTCTATCGCCTCCCCGACCGTCTTGTAGCGCACCAGATTGGTGTAGCCCTCATGGGTCAGCCGCACGTCATCGGCATTGCCCAGCACAACCCCCACTCTGGGCAGATCTCGCAGCTGCGCCAGCGAGGTCAGAGGGTGGCGACTATCCGGCGCCTGATAGATAAAGACCCGATTGATAAAGAGCGGGCCAACCCATTTGAAATGGGACTCCCGCTCCGGGAGCCGCTGTACCACGAACAGTCCATAGCCGGGCTCGACCCGTGCCAGCGCCAGCGCCCGCTTGAGCGGGTAAATCCGCACCGGATAGCGGGTGCCAAGCTCCTCCTGCACCTCATCAATCAAACGAATGGCGAATCCGTCGAGCTTGCCGTCGCGGTATTCGGTAAAGGGGGGTAAGTCGTGACTCAGCAGGGTTAATGCGGGCTGCGCCGACACACTCAGGCTGATCAGTAACCAGGGCAGCACCATCCATCTCATACGACATCCTGTCTCATCGTTGTTCCCGTCAGCGCCATGTAGCGGTCACTAGTTCCAGAAGAAGCTACGTCGATTATCGCCCAGTAAATAGCCACAAGGTAGAAAAGATACGGCCCGGCGAGGTTTTCCCCCACTGAGTTGTACGTATAGCCAGAGTGGTGACAGCGGCACACATAAAAAATTTTTGATTTTATGTGTCAATTATTCTTTCCATGGTTTAGGCTGTTTCCTCATTCATTAGTCAGGTTGTCACCTCATGTCTGCCATCCTCGTGCTGTTTGGTCGATTTTTTAGCTCGCAAGAGAGGTGACCTTGCACGCACAGTTTTTCTGAATGTTCATTGCAAAGGTCGCCTCAGGCGGCCTTTTTTATGGTCTGTCGTTTATTGCTACTCAGGAGTATTGCTTCGATGTCGTGTTACCCGGAGGTTGTATGAGCCAGGTTCAGTGGTCTTCCCGTCTCGGTCATGTGCTGGCCGCAGCAGGCACAGCGATTGGCCTTGGTGCCATCTGGAAGTTTCCCTATGTGACCGCCACCAATGGCGGTGGCGCTTTTCTGCTGGTGTTTCTGTTGTTCAGCTTCACCTTGGGGGTAGCGGTACAGGTCGGCGAAACCCTGCTCGGCAGCCATAGCCAGCGCGGAGTGCTCGGCGCTTTTCGCAAACTGGTGGGGCCGAACTGGCGCTGGATGGGGTATATGGGGATCGCCTGCGGCTTCTTTATCTACAGCTTCTACAGCGTGGTAGGCGGCTGGACTGTGGGTTACGCCGCGCTGGCGATGGCTGGCAAGCTCAACCTGAGCGAAGGAAGCGCCCTCACCGCCCTGTTCAACGGCTATGTCAGCAATCCCTGGTGGCCGGTGCTGACCCATCTGATCTTCGCGGGCCTGACCTGGTGGTTCGTGCAGGGGGGTATTCAGAAAGGGGTGGAGCGGGCGCTGCGCTGGATGATGCCCGCGCTCTTCATCATGATGCTGCTGCTGGTGGGGGTTGGCCTCTCCATGCCCGGCTCCATGGCGGGTGTGCGCCAGCTGCTGCTGCCGGACTTCTCCATGCTGACCGGACAGAGCGTGCTGGATGCGCTGGGGCTGGCCTTCTTCTCCCTCTCCATCGGGCTCGGGGTACACACTACCTATGGCGCCTACCTGCCCAATAGCGAAGGGGTGCTGCGCTCCGGGGTCTGGGTGGTCACACTGGCAAGCCTTATCTCGGTGCTGGCGGGCTTGATGATCTTCCCGGCGCTGGCCTCCACCGGCATCGATCCCACCGCGGGCCCAGGGCTCACCTTTATGACCATGCCTGCCGTGTTCAGTCATCTGCCGCTCGGTCAGGGGTTGGGGGTGATCTTCTTCCTGTTGCTGCTGGTCGCAGCCCTATCCTCTTCCATCTCCATGCTGGAGCATCTGGTGCGCTTCACCACCGAGGAATGGGGCTGGTCGCGCCGTGGCGCCTGCCGGGTACTGACCCTGCTTATCATGGCATCCGGCATTCCGGTGAGTCTGTCGTTCGGCCCCTGGAGTGATCTGACCCTGTTTGGCAAGACCATCTTCGAGTTGCTCGACTATCTGACATCCAACCTGATGATGCCGCTGTTTGGTCTGGTACTGACCCTGCTGCTGGGCTGGCGCCTGGGTGATGCCATTCTCCCTGTAGGCCTGTCACCCGCCCTGCGTCTGGCGCTGCTCTGGTGCTGGCGCGTGGTGGCGCCGCTGCTGATCAGCGGGATCCTGATCCGCGGGATCATGTAGCACCTTGCGCATCTTTGCGGGCAGGCCTTGGCCTGCCCTTTTTATTGCTGGCGTTCACTTTATTACAGGCATTCATATGAGCAGCATCACGATGGACAGGAGTGCAGTCGGGCAATCTCGGAAGAGCAGGATGAAGAAGGATCGGAGTGGCAGAGTGGCAGAGTGGCAGAGTGGCAGAGTGGCAGAGTGGCACTATAAGAGGTGGTGCTTGGCTCGCCACAACGGCAACAGAAGAAGCTGGAGTACTGAATTGCGGGCAAAAAAAATCCCCATCTGAGTGGGGACTTTCTCTGCAACTGAAGCTGATATCTCAGCCTCGCTTGCGAATATGGTGGTCGTTACTGGGATCGAACCAGTGACCCCCTCCTTGTAAGGGAGGTGCTCTCCCAGCTGAGCTAAACGACCTGGGATTCTTGAAATGATGGTGGGTCGTGCTGGATTCGAACCAGCGACCAATTGATTAAAAGTCAACTGCTCTACCGACTGAGCTAACGACCCATCTAAATCATTTTTTTTCAAACTGGTGGTCGTTACTGGGATCGAACCAGTGACCCCCTCCTTGTAAGGGAGGTGCTCTCCCAGCTGAGCTAAACGACCTGGGAATTCTGTCTCCACCGAGCGGAGAAAATGGTGGGTCGTGCTGGATTCGAACCAGCGACCAATTGATTAAAAGTCAACTGCTCTACCGACTGAGCTAACGACCCTCACCACGACCAGCTCCGACTGCATTACTGCTTCGGCTCTGACGGCGGCCTATATTACGGATTTAAATTTCCGGTGCAACAGAAAATTCGTAATTTAAATCCGTTTGCTCACTGTGCGTACAAATGCAGGCTGTTTTTACAGTAGCGTTACGAAAACAGTGACATACAGCAATGTTACAGCTTGGCCAGACTCTGTTTGGCCAACTGGGCTGGCGAGGTGTTGGGATAGCCCTTGATCACCTGCTCATAGAAGGATTTGGCTTCCGCCTTCTTGCCATCCAGTTGCGCCAGCATACCAAGCTTCAGCAGCGCATCGGCTCGCTTGGGGGATTTGCTGTATTTGTTGGCCACGGTCGAAAACTGGGCCGAGGCTCCGGCTCTGTCACCCTTATTGAACAGCAACTGGCCGAGCCAGTAGTGTGCATTGGGAACATAGCCCGAATTGGGGTACTGCTTGATGAAGCCCTGGAAAGCCGGAATGGCTTTGTCGTAGTTCTTCTCTTTGAGCACCATGTTGACCGCTGCGTCGTAGGCCTGATTCTCATCCTGATTGGTTGAGTAATTGGCGGCAGCAGCCGGTGTGGCCGCTGCAGGGGCCGGGGCGGCTGGAGCAGCTTGCTGGCTGCTGGCAACCTTGTCGAGCTCCTGATAGAGCTGACGCTGGCGCTCTTGCGACTGTTCCATCTGGTAGGTCTGCTGCTCCAGCTGACCACGCAGCTCGGAAACCTCCCCTTGCAGGGAGTCGACCTGTTGCTGCAATTCAGCTTGCAGTCGCAGACGGGCATTGAGGGTGCGCTCCAGCAGGGCAACCCGATCTTCCAGACTACCGGTGGGCACGATGGCGCCGTTGTTGCCACTAAGGACAACGCCACCACCCGAGTCACCGCCCAGATCGCTGACAGGAGCCGCAGCTTGCGCATTCAGAGCAACCATTACGGCCAGCGCAACGACAGCTTGCTTGTACACAGATTTCATTCGGATCAAACCTTAGCGTTTAGTACAGATAAAACGGCCAGCGCCATCGTCGCTCGCATATGCAGATTTCATTCGGATCAAACCTTGGCGTTTAGTGCAAATAAAACGGCCATCGAAATGGCCGCTTGCATATAAACGAACTTCGTTCGGTTTAAACCTTAGTAAACCAGAACCGCGCGGCGGTTTTTGGCAAAGGCATCCTCGGTGTGAGACATGTCCAGCGGCTTCTCTTCGCCATAGCTGACGATAGAGAGCTGCTCGGCCTGCACACCCAGGGTTTGCAGATACTTGGCAACAGCCTTGGCACGACGCTCGCCCAGGGCGATGTTGTACTCCGGAGTACCGCGCTCATCGGCGTGACCTTCGATCAGGACTTTAACGCTCGGGCGCTCGCGCAGGTAGCTGGCGTGGGCATCCAGCAGATCAGCGTACTGACCCTGGATATCGTAACCGTCGAACGGGAAGTAGATCACGTTGTCACGCTGCAGTGCTTCGAACTTCTGACGCATCTGCTCTTCCGGGGACAACATGCCGTTGGCGCCGCCGGTTTGTACACCGCCCATGCCGTCGGTCATACCTGATTCAGCGCCAGCGGCGTCGGAATCAGAAGAAGAACTACAAGCGGCCAGGGTGAACAGTGGCAGTGCGATGGCCAAACCCTTGAGCAGTTTATTGAGTTGCATGCTATTTCCTTAAACCTTTATAACAAAACAAAAAACAATTGGATTTTTATCAATTCAAGAAGGGCGACCAAGCTGGTGCACGAATTTCACCGCTACTGGTCGGAAGCACAGCCTTGAAGCGACCATCAGTCGACACCAACGCGAGACTCTTACGACCCTGATAGATGGTGGCATAAATGATCATGCTGCCATTGGGAGCCACACTTGGCGACTCATCCAGAGCACTCTGGGTCAGGACCAGCAGGGCATTGTTTTCCATGTCCTGACGGGCAATACGATACTGTCCCTGAACACGGGTCACCATCACCATGATTTTGCCATCAGGAGTGATGGATGCACCCTGGTTGGATTCACCTTCCCAAGTCATCCGGCGAGTCATACCAGTCGCCAAATTTACGCTATAAATCTGGGGTTTGCCACCACGTTCAGAGGTGAACAACAAATTTTGCCCATCCGGCATCCAGGAGGGTTCGGTGTCGATCACACGGCTGGTTGTGACGCGGGTCAGCTGCTTGCTAGCGACATCAACCACATAGAGGTTCGGTGAACCATCTTTGGAGAGAACGATAGCCAGACGACGACCATCCGGAGACCACTCCGGCGCCCCGTTAATACCGCGGAAACTGGTGATCAGGCTGCGCTGCTGGGTGTAGATATCCTGCACGTAGATTTCGGACTTCTGGTTCTCGAAGCTCACGTAAGCCAGCTTGCTGCCATCCGGCGACCAGGCCGGAGACATCAACGGCTCGCGGGAGCGCAGCAGGGTCTTCTCGTTGTAACCATCGTAGTCAGAAATACGCAGCTGGTACGGGAACTGGGTACCCTGCTGTACGGAGACGTAAGCCAGACGGGTCAGGAAGGCACCGCGCTCGCCAGTCAAACGCTCATAGACGATGTCGGAGATACGGTGGGCAAACTGGCGCATCTGGGCACCCGGGATGGTCGCCATACGGCTATCCAGAATGTAACCGTTGCTCTCGCCACCTTGTGCCTTGGCCAGCTGGCCTTTCAGCACATCGACCAGCTCGAAGTTCACCTTGTAGGTGCCGTCACCGACTGCCGAAATGGAACCCACCACCACGGCTTCAACCCCTTGGGAGGCCCAGGGAGCGAAGTTGATCTCGCTGCTGCTGCTCGGGGTCTGCGGCATCTGGCCACGGGCCAGCGGCTTGAACTTGCCGCTGCGCATCAGGTCGTTGGAGACCACTTCCGCGATGTCCTGCGGCAACTGCCCGTTACCTTCCCACTTGAAGGGGGCGACGGCGATGGGGCGTGCGCTATCAATACCGCCGGTGATGACGATGTCCAAGGCCGCCTGGGCACTCTGGCCCAGCAACAAACAGCCAACCAAAGCAAAAAATACTTTTCTGATCATGGCTTAAATACTCGGTTCCAATATAGATGAGAGGTTAAATTCCTTTCTCGGCGAGAGGTTGCCAACCGGAGGCAAGCAACCTCGTTTTATCACGCTTAGATACTCGGTTCTAACTTCAGGTTAAATTCCTTCAACATCTCGAATGCCGCAGGATCCTTGGGCACAGGCAGTTGATTGGCTTTCAGAACAGCCGCCTTACCGGAACGACAAACCGCCGGGTCACCCTGGCCGTTATCTACCGATATGACAAAGCCACTGCTCGCAAGACGTACGCCGATAGTACATGTTTTGCCCCGCATGGTGGGATCCAAAATCATATACCGCTCAACAGTGGCCTTGATGAGCGCCGCATATTTGTCGACTTCGCCCTGGGCTGCAGCCGATGCCGCCTGACTGCGGGCATTGGCCTCAGCCGACAGCTGCTGCTGCATCATCTCTTCCATCTCTTTTTGCAGCTTGGCCTGCTCGGCGGCTTTACGCTTGCGCTCAGCCGCGATCTTGGCCTGCTTTTCGGCCTCTGCCTTGGCTTTCTTCTCTGCGTCAGCTTTTGCCTTTTTCTCAGCCTCAGCCTTGGCCTTCTTCTCGGCCTCGGCTTTGGCCTTCTTCTCGGCCTCGGCTTTGGCTTTTTTCTCTGCTTCTGCCTTGGCTTTCTTCTCGGCTTCGGCTTTGGCCTTCTTGTCAGCTTCCGCTTTCTTGGCCTTGGCTTCTGCCGCCTTGGCCTTCTCTTCGGCCTCTTTCTTCTCTTGTTCCTTTTTCTTCTTCAGCGCCAACGCCTTGCTCTCGGCTTCCGCCGCTTTACGCTCGGCTTCGGCCTTCTTGGCCTTCTGCTCTTCCAGCTTGCGGGCTTCCTCGGCTTTTTGGGCCTTCTCTTCCGCCTGCTTCTGCTCGGCAACCTTCTTCTGCTTCTCGGCCTCGGCCTTGCGAGTCGCCTCTTCGGCCTGCTTGCGCTTGGTCTCGGCGATGCGAAGCTGCTCCTGTTTCTGAGCCAGCTCGCGCTTGGCGAGATCCGTGTCTTCCTTATCCTTCTCTTTCTCTACCTTTTGAGGCTTGGGCTGAGATTTCTGCTGCTGGATCTGCTTGGCCTGTTCGTTGAGGAAGTTCTCATCGAGCATGACAGCTTGGATGACTCCCTGCGATTCGGGTCGTTTCGGTTTGCTGAAATCGAGCCCGACAAACAGGATGATGCCGATGATCAGGTGCAGCAGAAACGACGCGATGAGATAACCGGAAATACCACGCTTCACATCCATCTCCGTTAGTTCACCGGATCTGTCATCAGGCCAACCTGAGGCACACCCGCTTTCTTGAGGGCCACCATCAACAGGATCACCTCTTCGTAGCGCACGGCCTTGTCACCCGCGACCACCACGGGGGCATTCTGGTTGATCGCCAGATAGCCCATGGCTTTTTCGGTGATGTATTGTTGCATCGCCTCTGGCGTGCCACTTGGCACCGGCTCGTCATCGGCTTCGCCAGCCTTGATGACATACTCGCCTTCGGTATTGACGCTGACGATGAAGGGCGGCTTGACATCTTCCGGCAACTGCTCGGACTCAGCCTGTGGCAGATCCACCTTGACCCCTTGCGTGATCACCGGCGTGACCGCCATAAAGATGATAAGCAGCACCAGCATGACGTCGATATAGGGAACCACGTTGATCTCGGCCACCTTCTTGCGCCGGATCCGCTGATAGGTTTGCATTACTGATCACCCTGCTGCTGTGCAATTTGACGGTTCAGAATGGTAGTGAACTCGTCCATGAAGTTGGCGTAGGCGTTCTCCAGCCGCTCGACCTTGTTGGAGAAGCGGTTGTAGAAGATAACCGCCGGGATAGCGGCAAACAGACCCATGGCGGTAGCGATCAGCGCTTCCGCGATACCCGGAGCCACCATCTGCAGGGTGGCCTGCTGCACCTGACCCAGGGCGATAAAGGCGTTCATGATCCCCCATACGGTACCGAACAGACCGATATAGGGGCTGATGGAGCCGATGGTCGCCAGCACCGGCAGATTGGATTCCAGATCATCCACCGCGCGGGAGAGGGAGACGCGCATGGCGCGGTAGGTACCATCCATCACCGCATCCTGACCACGGGCACCGGCCTTGAGCAAGCGGGCATACTCCTTGAAGCCGGAGTAGAAGATATCTTCCATGCCTTCGATATCATCGCGGCGGGAAGAGGACTCCTGATAGAGGCGATTGAGATCGACCCCTGACCAGAAGCGATCTTCAAACTGTTCCGATGCGAGATTGGCCGCCTTGATCGCCTTTGAACGCTGGATAATCAGCGCCCACGAGACAATAGACATGCTCATCAGGGTCATCATGACCAGTTTTACCAACAGGCTGGCTTGCCAAAACAGGCCAATAAACGAAATTTCAGCGTGCACTTAACAGCACTCCCTTGATTTTTTCAGGTATAGCTACAGGTTTCATTTGCGGATGACTGACACAGGCTATCTGTACCATGGCCTGGGTGATCAGTCGTCCATCAGCCGCCAGGATCTGCTGCGAAAAGCGCAGGGATGCGCGTTTCACTTCAATCACTTGCGTTAATACATTCAATAGTTCATTAAAACGGGCCGCCGAGCGGAAATCGATCTCAGTTCGGCTCACCACGAAGGCATATCCCTCCTGCAGCCAGACGTCCTGTTCGACCCCTTTGGCACGAAGAAACTCGGTGCGAGCACGTTCCATAAACTTGAGATAATTGGCGTTGTAGACGATGCCCCCGGCGTCGGTGTCTTC
>NZ_CAWNZT010000284.1:0-3056 GCF_963878965.1 Aeromonas sp. HMWF015
ACAAGGTGTTGTTTGCCGATGGCAATAGCCAGCCCTATCGCTGCAGCCTCTCCCCCTCATGCCAGCTGGGCTCGGTGCTGGTGATCCCGCTGCAGGGGGACAAGGGGGTGATCGGCACCATCAAGCTCTACGAGCCGAAGAAGCGGCTGTTTCTCAAGATCAACCACACCCTGGGGGAAGGGATTGCCAACCTGCTGTCACAGCAGTTGCTGGCCGGTCGGCTGGAGCAGCATCAACGGCTGCTGGTGCAGTCCGAGTTGAAACTTATCCAGGCCCAGATCAACCCCCACTTTCTGTTCAACACCCTCAACACCATCAGTGCCATCACCCGGCGTGATCCGGACAAGGCGCGAGACCTTCTGCTGCATCTTTCGCTGTTCTTTCGCAAGAACCTCAAACGCCAGAGCGGCCTTGCGACCCTGCAGGAGGAGCAGGAGCACTGCCAATCCTATCTGGAGATCGAGCTGGCCCGCTTTGGCGATCGGCTGACGGTGATAAACGAGATCCCGCCCCATCTGGCCACACTGCGACTGCCCAGCTTCACCCTGCAACCGCTGATCGAAAATGCCATCAAGCACGGCATCTCGACCCTGCTGGAGCAAGGGCGCATTCGCCTCTATACCGATGAGCATCCCACCAGCGTCACCATCCACGTGGAAGATAATGCAGGCACCTGGCAAGCGCATCCCGCTGGCGACGGTCTGGGCATGACCATCGTCGACCGGCGACTGAAAAGCGCCTTTGGCAAGCGCTATGGCGTGACTATTGCCTGCGAGCCGGAACAGTGGACCCGGGTCTCGTTCACCATCCCCAAGGAGCAACCATGATCCGCACCCTGATAGTCGATGACGAACACTACGCCCGCGAAGAGCTGAGGCAGCAGCTGGCCTGCGATCCTGCCATCGAGATCGTGGGGGAAGCGGCCAACGCCATCGAGGCGCTGCCGCTTATTCAGCGCCTCAAGCCTGATGTGGTGTTCCTCGATATCCAGATGCCCAAGCTGAGCGGCATGGAGCTGGTCGCCATGCTCGACCCCCTGCCCCGCATCGTCTTTGTCACCGCCTTTGACGAGTATGCCATTCAGGCATTTGAAGAGAACGCCTTCGACTACCTGCTCAAGCCGGTGGAGCCCGCTCGGCTCGCCAAGACCCTCGCTCGCCTCAAGCAGGATATCGCCCCGCAGCCCATCGAGCGGCTGGCCCCGACTATCGAACATATTCCGGGCTATCTGCACAATCGGGTCCGGCTGCTGCCCATCGCACAGGTGGAGTATGCCTTCTCCGATCTGGGCGGGGTCCATGTGGCCTGTCAGGGGGAGCTGTTCCACACCCAGCTCACCCTCAAATCGCTGGAAGAAAAGAGCCCACTGCTGCGTTGCCACCGCCAGTATCTGGTCTCCCCCAACGCCATCTTCGAGATCCGGCTGCTGGATAACCAGCTGGCAGAGATTGTCACCCCGAGCGGCGCCCGGGTGCCGGTTAGTCGTCGCTATCTCAAGGAGCTCAAAGATCAGTTGGGGCTGGACTGAACCGCGGAGTGTGCGCCGGATCACAGCCGCCGACCGCTCGGCGCGCCAAAGCGCCGCTCGGGGAGTTTCACCTGCCAGTCAGGCGCAACCGTTTTAGACTCGCTCTGCACACTAAAAAATAACAATGCAGGAGCGTAGCAATGATCTGGTTCTTCCTCTGTGTCGGCTTACTTGTGGCCGGCTACTTCATATACGGCAAATTCATCGAACGGATATTCAGCCCGAAACCCGAGCTGAAAACCCCCGCCATCACCATGGCTGACGGGGTGGACTATGTCCCCATGTCGGACAAGAAAGTCTATCTGGTTCAACTGCTCAACATCGCAGGCGTCGGCCCCATCTTCGGCCCCATCCTCGGTGCCCTCTACGGCCCGGTCGCCATGCTCTGGATCGTCTTTGGCTGTATCTTCGCCGGTGCGGTACATGACTATTTCTCTGGCATGCTGTCGGTACGCGCCAAGGGGGCCTCGGTGCCAACCGTGGTGGGTGAGCATCTGGGCACCGCCGCCAAGCACTTCATGAACCTGTTTGCCGTAGTGCTGCTGATGCTGGTGGGCGTGGTGTTCGTGCTGAGCCCGGCAGGGCTGCTCGCCAACCTCACATCCACCGATCTGGTCTACTGGATCGTGGCGATCTTTGCCTACTACATCCTCGCGACCATAGTCCCCATCGACAAGATCATCGGCCGCTTCTACCCCATCTTCGGCGCCCTGCTGGTCTTCATGTCGGTCGGCCTCATCATTGGCCTGATCGTCTCCGGCAAAGGCTTCTACAACACCGGGATGGACTTCTCCAACCTGCACCCGACCGAACTGCCGCTCTGGCCGCTGCTCTTCATCACCATCGCCTGTGGCGCGGTATCAGGCTTCCACGCCACCCAGTCACCGCTGATGGCGCGCTGCATGCAGAACGAAAAATCCGGCCGCTTCATCTTCTACGGCGCAATGATCGGTGAAGGGATCATCGCCCTGATCTGGTGCACCCTGGGTCTCTCCTTCTACGACAGCACCGAAGCGCTCAACGCTACCATGGCCAACGGCGGCCCGGCAGCCGTAGTACACGAAGTCTCCACCAGCCTGCTCGGCACAGTCGGCGGCATTCTGGCCATCCTCGGCGTGGTGATCCTGCCCATCACCTCCGGTGACACCGCGTTTCGCAGTGCGCGCCTGATCGTGGCGGACTTCCTGAAGATGACCCAGAAGCCGTTGATGAAGCGTCTGCTCATCGCCATCCCCATGTTTATCCTTGGTTTCATCATCTCCAAGGCTGAATTCGGGGTGATCTGGCGCTACTTCGGCTGGGCCAACCAGACCACCGCCGTCATCATGCTGTGGGCTGCGGCTGCCTACCTCATCAAAGAGGGCAAGCTGCACTGGATCTGTACCATTCCCGCCATGTTCATGACTGCTGTCGTGATCACCTATCTGGCCAACGCCCCCATCGGGTTCGGGCTGGAGATGGGGACCTCCACCATCATCGGCCTGACCGCAACGGCGGCCATTACCGTGGCGTTCCTGATGAAGTTCCG
>NZ_CAWNZT010000285.1:0-2522 GCF_963878965.1 Aeromonas sp. HMWF015
CATCCTATTGCCCGCCATGAGTGATCTTGGTCGTCCTCCCAAGCCGCTGTTTAGAAAATAGTGGTCAGTATTCTTGACCACTACACTGGGACTCAATTAGTAAATGGTTTTACAGGAACAACAACACCAAACTTTTCCAGTTTAAGAAACTTAGAACCCAAAACTTCGGATGGGAGCTTCCTCTGTAGAAGCCCAAAAAAGTTTTCGTCATGGGTTGAGATGATAATTTGTTTACCGAATCTAAGACAAATACTACGAAGAAGGTCAATGGTAGACAAAATGTTAATTGAGTCCATAGACTGAATAGGGTCATCAATCATTATAACATCTACGGAATTACCCTCATCATCTTTGGCATGGAGCGCATTCGCCAAGAAAACGCTTAGACTTAAAATATTTGATTGAGCAGAGCTGAAATATAGGATTGGTGAAATTGATTCACCAGCGCTGTCATTTACAACAAGATTAAGACCAGGCTTGTCTGAGTCGAAGTCAGGTTTGAATGCTACTTTCTTAAAGGACGGGTGTGGGTCTATTTTTCTATAGATAGAATTGATAAGATCTTCATAGAAAAAATTATCAACGAGTTCTTTTAATTTTGATATCACAATATTTCTTTCATTGGTTAGAGCTATGTCCACATGAGAATGCTCTTTTATTTTCTCCTCTATTTTCACAAGTTTCTCTTGTGATGAGATGTGGGTGAAATATGGTTTTAGTGCATTAAACAGCTCCATGAGTACTTGGAGTTTGTTTGATTTATTATCAAGACTCTCAATGTGAGAAGCTAGCTCGCTTATTTTTATGGATATAGTTTCTTGTATTTCTGTTAATGATTTGTCTGTTTGTTTCCCAATGGTTTCACTTAAACCCTCAAAAAATTTCACCACTACTGATTGAGACTTTGTTAAATCTGCTTCCGCAAGTTCTTTTTGGAGTGTTAATGTTGATAAATCAATCCAATTGCCATCAGCAAGCATAGTCTCATGTAACGTGTTACATTCTTTAAGAAATTCATCTGCATCAGATTTTTGCTTGTCTTTTATTGCTTCTAAATCAACTTTGTTTTTATGGAGATGTGTTTTAAGCCCATCTGATGGCAAACCATTATCTTTGAGATACTCCCTAATTTTCTTGTAGGGTAGTCGAGAGGTTAGGGACTCAATATAGGTTTTACAGGAGTTTATAGAACTAGTATTTTTGACTAGTAATGATTTTGTCCTATCTATATGTTCTCTGAGCTCACTTTGTTTAGCTAAGAGTACTTTTCGTCTATCTGAAAGGGAGTTAATCTCTCCTTCTGCACGAGAAATGAGTTCGGTTTTAACTAATCCCCAGACAGAACCTTGAAGATCGCTAATTTTTTTCTCTACAGCATTTATTTCAGCAACTAAATTTGTTTTTTCAAGCTCCAATGTAGTTCGCTTTGCACCTAACTCATTCACGTTTATACGCAGTTCTGTGAGCCGCTTCGATTGGGCTTCAAGAGCCTCGAGAGTAATCGTTTCAATACTTTTCTTCAAATCATTTTGGCGTTTGCTCGATGCTGCCAACTTCTCGGAATTATCTCTACTAAGATTTGACAAAATCGCATTGTTTTTTACTTGAGCTCTAAGCGTTTCGGTAGATTCATGTGGCTTATTGCAGAGAGGACATGTTTGCGTAGGCCACAAACTCAGGTAATCCAAACCCATGGCAATAAGACGCTCGTGAAGGTCCATTTGCTCATTCAGCGAATGTTGAGTAGCCTGGATGGTTTTGTCATGCCTTGCCCAAGTATCAAGCTCTGCAGATAAATTGGTTAACTTCTGAAGCTTCAAATCATCGAATTTGATAGCGCTAATATCAGAAGTCAACAACGAGTGTGCAGTTATTTTAAGTGCAGAAACTTTTGTTAGTTCAGACTCTAAGTTTTCGTATTGAGCCTTGTCCAAGTTTAGTGCCAAATCTTTTTCAGACACCTGGGATTTTAGTAGAGCCAGACGTTCATTATGAGTTGATATTTCTGCATATATTCTGTCGCTGTTTTGAATGGCATTTTTTAAAAACATCGAACGAGAGTCAACTTCAGCCAAATCTTTATTTTGTTGTATCTCTGATGCCTCAAATACCTCAAGCAAAGAAACGTTACCCTGGTGTTGCTTGGCGAGAGTATTCTGTTTTTCTATTGCTGTTATTAACTCTGACTCTACATTGGCGTATTCCTCAACAAAGCTTTCAAGCTCGATTAGCATCTCTAAGCGTTTACTTGTATTCTGTAGTTCACTTAGACACTTATTATTTGATGCCAATAGTGTTTGATAGCGCTGAGCATCTAGAACTCCCTTACTAAGCTTGGAAAGTTTAGGTTGAATTTCGGCGATTAAATTAAAATGTAATTGTATCTCTGGGAGTATAGATAATTGTTCAATAAGTACATCATGCGATGTTTTATTTTTTCCACGCAAGACTTTCAGTTCATGAGTCCGCTTTACAAGCGAGGATAATATTTTATGCTCCATAGTTACGGAGAAGTCTTTATC
>NZ_CAWNZT010000286.1:0-5462 GCF_963878965.1 Aeromonas sp. HMWF015
TTCATAACCGGGCTTTTGTATTTTTAGCGCCTTAAACCACCAATATCTGGCTTTTCTCTGCCAAGTAAGAGTGCCAGATAGCCGGTTATTTCCACCATTTTCTGACTATATCAGAGCCTTATCAGTTTCATTCACGGCCATTTGAATGACTCTACAGGTGGTCAAATCAGGCTTGTGTTGCTTGCTGAGTACAGGGCAGTTCCATATTGACCACCCCCTCTTCCATCTGGACATCGATCTTGAAGCCAAGCCGTTTGGCGAGGTTGACCATGCCGCGATTGCTGGGCATGGTCATGCCGGATAGCTGGCCAATCCCCTGCTCTTTGGCGTAGCGGATGATCTTCTCCATCATCAATTTGCCGAGACCCACCCCTTTCAAGTCCGATCGCACCAGAATGGCAAACTCGGCATCGCTCAGATCCGGGGTCGAAATGGCGCGTACCACGCCGAGGATCTGATCCTGCAGCTCGCCATCTTGCCCCACAGCAACGAAGGCCATCTCCCGGTCGTAATCGATCTGGGTCATGCGGGACAGCTCTTCATGGCCCAGTTCGCCCACATCGGCGAAGAAGCGTTTGTACCTGTCTTCATCGGAGACCTGCAGAACGAACTGCTTGTGAGCCGGTTCATCTTCCGGCCGGATCGGGCGCAGCAGGATATGGCGCTGATCTTTAAGCCAGGCACCCTCCTCCAGTTCGGTAGGATAGGGGCGGATAGCCAGTCGGTTGCTGGCCGGGAGGGCGGGGTCAGCCAGCGTGAGGCTGGCATCCAGCACCACCATTTCGGCACCACACGCTTGTAGCGGGTGTAGATCCAGCTCCTGAATCTCCGGAAAGGCGAGCAATAGTTCGGAGAGCTGACAGAGCACTTGGCCCAAGGCATCGATATCCAGTCGTTCCGGTGTGGCCTGCTCACGGATCTTGCGACTCTTGAGGGCTCCGATGATCTGGTAACGGGCCAGCGCTTGATTGAGCGGTGGCAAGGCAGCCACCATCTCCTGCGGTTCTGCGCCTGATTCCCCCAGCAGAATGACGGGGCCAAAGATGGCGTCTTGCTGGATGCGTACCCGCAGCTCGAGGCCGCCGCTGCGGCGAGCCATCCGCTGCACCAGCAAGCCTTCGATACGGGCGCCCGGATCATGCTGTTTGACCCTGTCCAGAATGGCATCTGCAGCTTGTGCCACTTCGGCCGAGGTGCGCAGATTGAGTACCACTCCGTGTACGGCAGACTTGTGCAGGATATCGGGCGAGCGCAGTTTTACCGCCACCGGGTAGCCGATCTGCTCGGCGGTGAGGGTCGCCTCGATGGCGTCGGTGACGATCCAGGTTGGCAGGGTCGAGAGACCTGCGGCTTGCAAAATGGGGTGAACGAGATGTGTATCCAGTCTCAGTTGCTTGCGCTCCTGCGCTTGGCGGATCAGCTGCTGGCACAGATCGACATTGAGCTGGTTGCCATGCAGGGATGCCGGGGTTTCCATCAACTGCTTCTGGTTGCGGCGGTATTCCACCATGTGCATGAAGGCGGCCATGGCGCTTTCCGGCGTGCGGTAGGTCGGGAAGCCCGCCTCGGTAAAGAGTTTTCGCCCCTCCTGTGCCGAGTATTCGCCCGCCCAGTTGGTGAGGATATTGAAACGGCGCGCTCTGGGATGCTGCTTCAGATGGGCGATAAGATGGCTGGCCAGCGGCGCGCTCGGTGCCGTGAGCGAGGGGGCGTGGATGATCAGGATGGCGTCGATGCCATCTTCCTGCAACACGCTGTCCAGCGCCTCCTGATAGGTGGTGATGGTGGCATCGCTGCCGATATCGAGCGGCGGACGAGCCAGCTTGCCGCCTCGCTCCAGCAGTACATCCACTGCCATATTAGCCAGCCCGCGACCGTTGGAGATGATGGCAAGCCGCTCCCCCTTGAGGGTCATGGAGTGGCTGAGGGTTTCCACCGCGGCAAACAGTTCGTGGGTATCGCGTACCCGCAGCATGCCGGCACGGCGGATGGCCGCATCGTAGACATTGTCGAGACCGTGGGCCGGTTCGTGGCGCCCGCTTTTCAGCACCAGGATCGGCTTGTTGCGTGAGGCTGCCCGCGCAGCCGAGAGAAAGTGGCGGGCGTCGTGCAGCTTGTCCATGTAGATCAAGATGGCGCGGGTGACGCTGTCGCGGGAGAGCTGATCCAGCAGCTGGCCGAAGTCGATGTCGCAGTGATCACCAAGGGAGATGAAGGCGGAGAAGCCTAGCTCATGCTGCTTGGCCCAATCCAGAATGGTGGTGCTGACGGCGGCAGATTGCGAGAGAAAGGCAACCTGCCCCGGCTTGGCAGCAATGGGTGAAAAGCTGGCGTTAATCCCCTGGCCGGGCAGCAGCATCCCCATGCTGTTGGGGCCGAGCAGGCGAATGCCGTATTGCTGGCAGACCCGTTTCAGCTCCAGCCGCTCCTCGGGGGAAAAGTCGGCGGCCAGTATGATGGCTGCCCCCGCGCCCTTCTGGCCTAGCGCTTCCAGCAATGGCAGGACCCGCTCCCGCTTGGTGCAGATGATGGCGAGATCCGGGGTTAGCGGCAGGCTGGCGATATCGGGATAGGCCAGCACGCCGGCGATGGACTTGTTGCGCGGGGTGACGGGGAGGATGGGGCCTTTGAACTGGCCTGCCAGCAGGTGGCGCACGATCACATGACCCGCCTTGAGCGGGTCGGTCGAGGCGCCGATCACGGCGATTGAGTGGGGTTTGAACAGCCGATCCAGACCGCTTGCTTTCATGGGCACTCCCGACAAAAGGGGGAAGATACCAGTCTAATACGCCTTTGCTGCGGGTTCTGTGACCGGATCCTGATCACCGTTTGTTGAGGGCATTGGCACGCAGATAAAAGCGCAGTTCGCCCTGCACCCGGCGAATGGCTCCCAGGTGGCGTTCCTGCAGATAGATATCCTGCTCCCGATCGAGCGCCGTGCTGGGTACGCCCATGCTTTGCAGATACTCGTCAAACAGGGTTGAACCCTTGATCTCTACCAGATGCTGTTTCATGGCTCTCCTCCCTGCGCCTTGGCGTTTGTTGATGAACGCCCAGTCTGCGATGACCTGCCGGGTTTGCCTATTGTCACTTCTGACACGAGATTTGACACGAGAGCGCTCACACATCTTTCAGAGAGGGCGCCGTTGAGGCGCTGGCTGGCGTTATAGTATGGCGAGGAGCACGAGGCACGGATGGTGCGCAGGATGATCAGAGTCTGGTGGTGGTGCATGGCACTGTGGACGGTTGGCGTATCGGCAACCGAGCAGCCTATCCGCGCCTGGAATCTGCTGCTGGATCACCCCAATCCGGCAGTGGTGCAGTTGTTGCGGCTCTCTCTCGATCTGACGGTGCCCGAATATGGCCCCTACCAGCTGGTCTCCAGTCCGCCGATGGAACAGGGGCGGACGGTGAAAGAGTTGCAGAGCGGCGAGCTGGTTCAGGTCGGAGTGTTTGCCCCCGATGAGGAGCGGGAAAGGGATCTGCTGGCGGTGCATATTCCATTGGCCAAGGGGTTGCTCGGCTGGCGGGTTTGTCTGATTCGGCAGGGGGATGAGGGGCGCTTTGCCGCCATTCACTCGTTGGCCGACTGGCGCCGCTCCGGGCTCATCATCGGCCAGCACAGATCCTGGCCTGACACCCAGCTGCTGAGGGCCAACGGCCTCAATGTGATGGCTGGCAATCTCTATGAAGCTCTGTTCAACATGCTGCGCAAGCAGCGTTTCGACTGCTTTTTGCGATCCGTGATCGAGGTCGAGGATGAGCTCAGGCAACATCCGGATCTCGCTATCGAGCCTCGTCTGGTGTTTCGCTATCCGCTGGCACTGCTCTTCTTTGTCTCGCCAAAATATCCGGAGCTGGCGCAGCGCATCGAGCTCGGTCTGCAGCGGGCGCGGCAAACTGGGGATTTTGACCGGATCTTCGAGGAGGGGTTTGGCAGCACCATCCGCCGTTTGCAGCTCGATCAGCGGCAGCGCCTCGAGCTGAACAACCCTGATCTGCCGTTGTCGAGTCGCAAGATGATGGCCGACCCGACGCTCATCTACCAGCCCGTCTCAGCGCAGTGAGTTCTGGCTTTGCGCCGTATCCCAGAAGGCGCGGATCAGCGGCTCTTCCAGTCGCTTCTTGAGCACCCCGATCCCCACATCAAATGGCTTGAAGGCGGGCTTGAGGTCGATGATCCGCACCTTGTCGCCGAGCGGGCTGTGGTCGATCACCGCCGCCGGCACCAGCCCCACGCCACAGCCGAGCGCCACCATGGCGACGATCCCCTCGTTACCCGCCACTTCGGCATAGATGTTTGGCGCTATCCCCTTGTTGCGAAACCACTGATCGCTGCGTTTGCGGGCCAGCCCCTGCTCGGAGAGGATGACTGGAAGCTGCTCCCAATCAGGTTCTCCCTGACGGAACCACTGGTTCAGTTGCGGCGCGTTGCGTGGCGCGATAAAGACCAGCGGCACCAGCTGCAGGCTGGCGAACTCCAGCTTGGCGGGCAGGGCGTCGGGGCGGGCTGCGATGGCGAGATCGGCCTCGTCGGCCAGGATCTTGTCCACCGCCAGCGCCGGGTCACCGGTCTCCAGCTTGATCTCCAGCTGGGGGTAGCGGCGGCGAAAACGCTCCAGTACCTCGGGCAGCAGAAAGTAGCTGGCAGTGACCGAGCAGAAGACCCGCAGTCGCCCCTGCAGCGGTTCATCGCTGCGTTTGAGCTCCTGCTTGAGCTGACGCCACTCCTGCAACAGGCCGCCGCCAAACTCCCGCAGCTTCTCGCCCGCCGGGGTGAGCCGTACCGAGCGGTTATCCCGCTCGAACAGGATGCAGCCGGTCTCCTGCTCCAGCCGCTGGATGGCGCGACTCAGGGTGGAGGGGCTGACCGCCATGGCATCGGCGCTCTTGCCGAAGTGGAGGGAGTCGGCGAGGTGGAGAAACAGCTCGAGATTACGAAGGTCCATCTTTCAGCTCCTGGCGCGGCATGTGTGCCCGATATCCAGCGGTTGGCGGCTTGTTTCTGCCATCTCGCGGTACATTCAGCAGGCAATTATGAAGGGTTAACGTTTCAATTATTGCAACGTACTGTTTCGAATATATCAGTTCAGGCAATAAGTGTCCCGCGCTATAGTGGTTCAGACAACGCCGCTATCCGGCATGGAATCAATCGAACGGAGCAATCACCATGGCTAACTATTTCAACACCTTGAACCTGCGTCAGCAGTTGGCCCAGCTGGGCAAGTGTCGTTTCATGCAGCGCGAAGAGTTCGCGGACGGCTGCAACGTGCTGAAGGGCAAGAAGGTGGTGATTGTGGGCTGTGGTGCCCAGGGTCTGAACCAGGGTCTGAACATGCGCGACTCCGGGCTGGATATCTCCTACGCCCTGCGCAAGGCCGCCATCACCGAGAAGCGCGCCTCCTGGCAGAAAGCCACCGACAATGGCTTCGCGGTCGGCACCTATGAAGAGCTGATCCCGA
>NZ_CAWNZT010000287.1:0-1749 GCF_963878965.1 Aeromonas sp. HMWF015
GGGGCGGCACCGGCTCCGGCATGGCCTCCGAGTTCGGGCTGGCCCAGCAGTACTCCTACATGAGCAAGACCTTTTCGCCCCCGTCAGAAGAGGAGGAGCACCTCTCCCTCGGGGAGCACTTTATGTTCGATCCCATCTTCACCAGCGGCATCTGTATCCTGCCCAATATCTGTGATCGGGGGATCGAGATCTCGGAAGCGCTGCACATCAACGCCGGGCGCCTGCTGTGCAAGTATCTGGCCGAGGAGTGGGACTTCTCCTATCACTTCGACAACGAGCAGGCGTGCGATGCCAGCATGCTCAAGCGGATCAGGCCCTGGAATGCCATGATGCTGATCTCCAACGACATCATGCGCTACGCCGAAGAGAGCGACGATGGCGAGATCCAGCATGTTGACGTCAACACAATGGAGAAGTACGCCAACCAGTACATCTCCCAGCAGATCTTCAACATTCTTACCGCCCAGGCCGTCACCACCGACTACGACGAGAACTACTTTCGCCGGGCGGGCATCGACATCAGCGAAACCATTCGGCTCGATGCCAACGACCTCTTTATGAGTCTGGCGGGGCCGGTGGCGGTGGCGTATGCCGAGTCCATCTCGCCCCCCGGCGGCCTGTTTGACAAGGAGGATGGGCTCAATGTGGACGATCTCTTCACCCGTTCCATCGAGCTGCCCCACTTCAACAAGATGACCCAGGCCATTGAGGGGATCAGTCTGCTGCCCATCGAGGCAGGCAACTATCGGGAGTATCTGGACGACTATGTGAAAAGTGGCCATGACCCGGCCCACCTCAACGAGCTGCACTTCTTCAAGAACTGCTCATCGGTGGTGTCGATCATCTCCCTGCCCAAGGAGTACAAGCTCTCCTATATGGATCTCAACCGGCTCAAGTCTCACCTCAACGGGCTCTTCCCCAACACCACTCTCAAGCGCTATGCGCTGGTCATCGGGGCGTCGGCCAACATCTCCCTCACCACCCTGATCGTCAAGAGCCCCTGCCTGAGCGATGACTTCCTGACCCTGATAGTGGCCTTTATCAAGCGCTGCTTTGCCAAGGATCACTATCGCTTCGATGAGCATCTGGACAAGGCGGTGATCGAGATGATCTGCAATGAGGAGTGGAACGATGCGCTGCTCGACAGCATGCTCAACGAGTTCGAGAACCCGGCCAAGATCCTCGATACTAACTGGTACGCCATCAAGCCCATGTATGAGAAGAAATATCGGGAGCTTATCCGCGAGAAAGAGAAGTTCGTCTCCATCAACGATATTCGCCTCAGCCGTGAATCGGTGAAAAAGGCGCTGCTCTATCTGCGGGAGATCTATCGCCACCGGGTCAGCAAGACCCGGATCCTCTCCCTCAACCCAAGGTTGGGGGAAGCAAACGCTCGCTAGCACCCTGCCCATAAAGCAAAGCGCCCGCCCCACATGGGGCGGGCGCTTTTTTACTGGCGCAGCCTGGCTTTATCTCATCAGAGGGAGACAAAGATCCCGGCCAGAGTGGCGCTCATCAGGTTGGCCAGGGTCGCCGCCAGCACCGCCTTGAAGCCCATATTGGCCACATCGTGACGGCGCTCCGGCGCCATGGTGCCGATGGAGCCGAGCTGCACCGCAATGGAGCCCAGATTGGCAAAACCGCACAGTGCGAAGGTGATGATGATCTGGGTGTGGGCGCTCAGATCCGCCTTGATATTGGCAAAGTCCAGATAGGCGACGAACTCATTCATGATCACCTTCTGACCAA
>NZ_CAWNZT010000288.1:0-299 GCF_963878965.1 Aeromonas sp. HMWF015
GCTCAGTGAGGGCGGTCGCCAGCGTCTGTGCATCCCCCTCTTCGCCCTTTTGCAGCAGGTAGCCGATGGCGGTGTGGTGCAGGTCGGTCTTCTCCGACTTGCCCGCCCCCGCCCGCACCGGCGCCAACCCCAGCCAGGTGGCGTAGACGCCCCGGGTCAGGGCCACATAGAGCAGCCGCAAATCTTCCGCAAGGCGCTCCCTGTCCGCTTCGGCGAGCGACGAGTCGGCGCCGGTGAGATCGAGAATGGTGCGATTGCCCGCCTCATCCGCCTCGTGATAGAGCGGGGTCTCGGCGGTT
>NZ_CAWNZT010000288.1:312-4200 GCF_963878965.1 Aeromonas sp. HMWF015
TTTGTGGATGGTGACGATCTGCACCAGCTTGCGCTCGGATTCGAGGCGCAGTACCTGCTCAGCATCCTGCCCGTTGGGGCGGCTCACCGCCTCCCCCAGCCAGCGCAGCAGGGCATACTCCCCGTCCAGCTCGCTGCTCACCTGTTGCAGCAGCTCGCCAAGATGGAGGAAGTTGGTCAGCCGCCGCTCGCCGTAGGGACTCGCCAAAAGCGAAGAGGCAAGATTGCGCCGGTGCAGCAGGGCGCGCAGCATCGCCAGCACGCCGCGGCGGTGCCAGATCTTGCGGTACTCCATAAACTCCTGCACCGCGCTCTCCCACGCCCGCTCGTCGCTGGCCAGCCCATCGAGCGCCTTGGCGTCGAGATCAAACAGGCCGGTGGCGAGCGCGGCCCGCAGGCTGCGCTCTTCGCTCGGGTTCTGGCAGGCATGCAAAATCAGCAGGATCTCCCGCGCCTCCGTCTGTTCCAGCACGCTCTCGCGATTCGACAGATAGACGGAGGCGATGGCGAGCCGCGCCAGCTCCTGCTGCACCAGCTTGCCCTCGGCGCCGGTGCGCACCAGCACGGCGATATCCCCGGCCTTCACCGCTTTGTCACCGATCTGCGCCTTGCCCTCGCGGGCCAGCGTCAGCAGGCGGTGGATCTCGGCGGCGGTGGCGCGGGCCATCTTGCTCTGGTAATCCCCCCGGTTGAAGGTGGGCTGGCCGGTCAGCTGCCAGCAGTGGAGCACGGGCGCGGTGGCGCCATCGAGCAGCAGCGCCTTGCTCTTGCCCTGCGCCTCCACCGGCAGGAAGGGGATATCCGCCTCGTAGATAAAGGGATCCTTGGCCCGCTCGAACAATCCGTTGACCGCCCCCACCAGCGCACTGCTGGAGCGCCAGTTGCGCCCGAGGGTGTAGTGGGCGCTCACATTTCGCCGCGCCTGAATGTAGGTAAAGATGTCGGCGCCGCGAAAGCCGTAGATGGCCTGCTTGGGGTCACCGATCATCAACAGCGCCGTGTCGCTATGGCCGCCGTAGAGGCGATGGAAGATGCGGTACTGCTGGGGATCGGTATCCTGAAATTCATCGATCATCGCCACCCGGTAGGTGGCGCGAATGCGCTCGCAGAGCCGCTCGCCAAGGCTTGAGCCAAGCGCCCCATCGAGATCTTTAAGCAGGTCATCGAACGAGAGCTGATGGGCTTGGCGCTTGCTGGCCTGCATCCGACTGCGCACCACCTTGGCGGCCCGTTGCAGGATCAGATCCCGAATACCGGGGCGGCTCGCCAGCAGCTCGTCTATCTGGCTGAACAGCGGCAGGGTCGGCACTGCGCCCCCCTTCTTGAGGTTCTCCTCCAGCACCGTCTGGCCGAAGCGCTCCAGCTCCTTGGGAATGGCGTAGCCACTGGCCTCGTCTTGCGCCCAGTCGGCTATCTTGGCAAGCCAGCCTTCGTAGTTCTTGCCGGTGTAGCGGCTGATCTGGCCGTCGGTCTGGCGGCGGATCTCGTCCGTCTGCGCCAGCCATTCACTCTTCACCGCCGCGATGCGGCTCATGGCAGCCTGATGGCGGGCGGCGAGGGTCTCGTCCCCCAGCGCAGGGTGGATCTCCAGCTCGCTGTTGTCGAGCCAGCTGCCCATCTCCCGCAGCAGGGCGGCGGGGCTCGGCCAGAGCGCACGCACCGCGCTGGCGAGGGTTTTATCCACCGGATAGAACTCGGAGCGCCAGTAGTCGCTTACCGCCTGCAGCCTGAGCTGGCTGTCGTCGGTAAGAAATTCGGTTTCAAAGAGGGCACCCGACTCGAAGGCGTTCTGCTTGAGCATCCGCTGGCAGAAGCCGTGGATGGTAAAGACCGCCGCCTCGTCCATCTGCCGCTCGGCGGCCAGCAGGCGGCGGGCCGCCAGTTCGTGATCTTCCACCTCGTCCAGCAGCTGGGCCAGCAGGGCATCATTGCTATGGCCGCGCATAAAGGCGAGGCGCGCCTCGTGAATGCGACCGCGGATCCGTCCGCGCAGCTCGGCGGTGGCCGCTTCGGTAAAGGTCACCACCAGAATTTCGGTCACCGACAGCGGCCGCTCGTGGGCGCTCGGCTGACCTGCATCGGCGCCCTCTTCGATGAGCGGGCCGTGGCCCAGCAGCAGGCGCAGGTAAAGACCGGCGATGGTGTAGGTCTTGCCGGTACCGGCGGAGGCTTCGATCAGTCGTTCACCATGGAGGGGAAAACGCAATGTATTGAGCGGGTTAGCCATTATTTCAGCTCCTCCAGGGTCTTGAGCAGCGGAGTCAGGTGTTCGCGAGCCAGCGCCTGCAACTGACCAAGCACCTCGTCATCGAGTTCGGGGAAGCAGCGGGCAACGTAAACGTCTTGCCCCTCCCCATTGATCATCCAGCCGCCGTTGAAACGGGTGAGAGCCGCCTTGTCGGCCGCCTCCGGCTTGTCGGGATCCTTCTCGATCGCCTTGAGCCAATCCCATGCGGTGTTGGGGAAGAAGGGCAGCGGCCGCTTCATCCCCTGCGCCCAGCACGCCACCAGCGCCGCCAGCTTGGGCCGCGCCTCGTCGGCAGCAAGAGCAGGCAGTCGCAGACTCTGTTTGGCATCGAACAACAGGGTGTCGCCGGGGGCGCTGCTCAATGAGAGGCAGAGGTGCTGGATCCAGCCCAGCAGCAGATCCTTGCCGTTGAAGCTGCCGGGTTTGACCACCAGCAAGCGTCCCTTCTGGGTGTCGATCCACCCTTGCAGCTGGCCCTGAGTGAGGGAGATATCGATCTCCACCGCCTGTTTTTCTGACTCATTGGCCGAAACCCATGGCCGCAGCCGATCCGCCAGCTTCCCCATCTCGGCATCCAGATCGTCCAGCAGCAGGCTGCCGAACCACCCTTGCGGCAACAGACCTGTGAGCTGCAACCGCTCGCGCCGCTCGGTGCTATCCCCTTCCGCCAGATGGGCATCGAGCAGCAGATCTTTCAGCTGATAATGTTGCAGGCCATCCAGCTCGAACGGCTCGCTGTCCTCGATGTTGGCTTCGTTCAGCTCAAACCACACCTTGAGGCGGCGGTTGAGGAAATATTTGGTGGGCTGGCGATAGAAGCGCAACAGCTCGGCCAGCTCCAGCCCCTGCTCCTTGCCCCCCCCTCTGTTCCAATCTGGCGGCAGCGGCAGCTCGCCGCTCTGGAAGTTGGCCGCGCCACGCACCGGATTGAGGGCGGGCAGCCAGTCGGCGGCATAGGTAAAGAGGCGCGAACCCGCCTCCGGGTAGAAGTAGTTGCGGCTGTAGGGGGTGAGCGGGTGCGCCACCATCAGGTGGTTGAGCAGCCGCTTGCCGGAGGTTTCGTCATCGAGATCCTCATCCCCCGCCAGCACAAAGCCCTGCCGCACATAGTCGATCAGCTCCGCCAGCAGCACCGACGGCACCTTGTCGCTGTTGTCCTGCGCGCTGAAGCCCTGATAGCTGATATAGAGCCCCTGTTGGGCGCTGAGCAGTGCCTCGAGGAAAAGGTAGCGGTCATCATCACGACGGGAGCGATCCCCGCGCCGCGACGCCACCGCAATCAAGTCGAACCCCATGGGAGCCAGGGTACGCGGGTAGACGCCATCGTTCATGCCGAGCAGGCAGACCTGCTTGAAGGGGATGGAGCGCATCGGCATCAGGGTGCAAAAGTTGACCTGACCGGCGAGGAAGCGCTGGCTGGAGCGGGACTCCCCCAGCACGCTGCCGAGGTAATCCTGCAACAGATCGGCGGTGATGGGCTGCTCGAAGCGGGCTTCGCCAAGCCGGGTATGCCACTCGGCCAGCTGGCTGCGAATGAGCTGGAGCTGACGCTCTTCATCCTCGTCGGCCAGATAGAAGCGCTCCAGCAGCGCCAGCAGGCAGGCGTTCCACTCGGCCAGCGGCTGCGCCTGTTGCAGGCGG
>NZ_CAWNZT010000289.1:0-1049 GCF_963878965.1 Aeromonas sp. HMWF015
GCGTACCGGCCTGGTGGTCGGTTCAGGTGGTGCCTCCGGCAAGAACACCTCGGAATCTGTGGACATCGCCCGTGAGAAAGGGGTCAAGCGTGTGGGCCCTTACATGGTGCCGCGCACCATGTCTTCCACCACCTCTGCTTGCCTCGCGACCCCGTTCCAGATCAAGGGTGTCAACTACTCCATCAGCTCCGCCTGCGCCACCTCTGCCCACTGCATCGGTCACGCGCTTGAGCTGATCCAGCTTGGCAAACAGGATGTGGTCTTCGCCGGTGGCGGTGAAGAGCTGGACTGGTCCTCTACCATCCAGTTTGATGCCATGGGCGCCCTCTCCACCAAGTACAACGACACGCCGGAAAAAGCGTCCCGTACCTATGATGCGAACCGCGACGGTTTCGTTATCTCCGGTGGCGGCGGCATTCTGGTGATCGAAGAGCTGGAACATGCGCTGGCCCGTGGCGCTCACATCTATGCCGAGCTGACCGGTTACGGTGCTACCTCCGATGGCTATGACATGGTCGCGCCGAGCGGTGAAGGTGCGGTGCGTTGCATGAAGATGGCGATGCAGGGTGTGGGCAAGGTTGATTACATCAACACCCACGGCACCTCCACTCCGGTGGGTGATACCAAAGAGCTGGAAGCTATCCAGACGCTGTTTGGCGCCAACGGTCCCAAGATCTCTGCCACCAAGGCGATGACCGGTCATGCGCTGGGCGCTGCGGGCGTGCACGAGGCTGTCTACTCCCTGCTGATGATGGAACATGGCTTTATCGCCCCCAGCATCAACATCGAGACTCTGGACGAGAAAGCCGAAGGTCTGCCCATCGTGCGTGAGTACGAAGCGGCCGAGCTCAATACCGTCATGTCCAACAGCTTCGGCTTCGGCGGTACCAACGCCTCTCTGGTGTTCAGCAAGTTCAAAGGCTGATATCCGGTTGATCTGAAAAAAGCGCCTCAGGGCGCTTTTTTTGTTTCCGTGATCTGCCATCACTCATTGCAGAGCAGAGCAGAGCAGAGCAGAGCAGAGCAGAGCAGAGCAGAGCAGAGCAGAG
>NZ_CAWNZT010000290.1:0-2886 GCF_963878965.1 Aeromonas sp. HMWF015
CTGCGCTTAAGTTCAACATGGATCACCGGCATGCCGTTAATCAGTAGCAGCACATCTCCACGTCTGTCATTACGCAAGGGGCTGCCGCGTTCAAACTTAGGCTGTTGCACAATTTGGTAACGGCTTTGGCCTGCTGCAATTTCTTGGCGATCATAGATCTTCAGGCTGACTTCTTTGCCATAGTGCAGCGTGTCATCAGGATTATCGCGCTTAATGGCTACCGTTTTGCCATTGATTAGCCCGTTGAGCTTAAGCGGTGTTTTCAGCTCTTTAATCTGTTCGATAATCTGCTGCATTTCCGTTGCCGTCAGCGGCACATCGTTTAAGCGGTCTTGTTGGCGGTTGTTTTCAAATAAAATGCTCGCCCAGTTTTGCAGTAAATCTGCTTCTGTTTTGTTTTTGAGTATTTTAGATTCCCACCCTTTTTGGGTAAGCACCTCAATAAAGGCCTGCTCAAATTGTGCTTCTATTTTAAAAGTCGTCATGGTTGTGCTCCCTGCTAAACAAACATTTTGCTCAAGCAGGCCTGCTTGATATTATTAAGTTTAGTGATTTGTTGTTGGTGTTGGTTGATCAGCACATCAAGCTTTTGGAAGTAATTGCCGATGGCGGTTTGCTCTGCGTCTGAAGGAATGCTAACTACCTGACCTTTCACAATATCAGAATTAAGGTTAACTTGGCTTCCTGGTTGGCCATACGCTTGCCAAGCGTCCTGAAAGGATTTCAACCATTGATACATGAACTCTAGTTCGAAAAGCGGTTTTTTAAAAATTAAAAAACCATCATGAACCCCAGTTTCAACATAATTAATAACCGGTTTTCCTACACTCGCAGCGATACTCAAAAGCAAGTGCGGTTCAAATATTACACGAGTTTTTTCTTGACCAAGATTTGAAATTTTTTGCTCTAAAAAATGAATTCTTCCGTCTTGTTCTGTCACATCTCTGATACGCAACCAACCAACCGTTGAGTTTTTATCGAACCATTTAGGATCTTCTATAGGGCGAGGACTCGCACCGCGAACAATTTCAGCTAATTTACCAAGCTCCTTCTCCTCCCACTCCCCACCAAACTCCTTAAAGCGGATTTCAGGAATAGTTTCGCCTTGTTTGGGGAACATCTTTTCCAGCATGGCTGTTTTAAGGCTGCTGAGCTTATCATGCTTTTGTTGGTGCTGGTTGATTAGGTTGTCGAGCTTTTGGAAAGTGTTGCCAATGGCAGTTTGTTCTTTTTCGCACGTTACTTTAACTGGAATGTTATTAATTGCGACCTTAGATAAACTAGGTACACCGGTAGATTCGTCATGTTTTTTCCAATCTATTTTTTGGAAAAGACAATACAAGTAATCCAACTTGAATTTTGGCCTAGGCACTGCATGAAAAAGAGTATCCACCGTCCAAAACGGCGCTCGTAATAAATACGGTTTATCAATCGTGCCTTTTCGCCCAATCCCGATTGCATCTTCATCATTTGATAATGCACTATCCACGCTAAGCATGTAGCCACCTGTCCCATAAACAGGAATGTTACCTTTACCTAAATGCTTATAGTCTTTTCCGTTTCGTACATCTATCACATCTGATAACATCGCTTCTTGCCAATCTCCACTAAACCCTTCAAAGCGAATCTTGGGCACTTTCTTTCCTTGTGTCATCTTATTATGCCCCTTTCAACAAGGTGATGAGTTCAGCCAAACCTTGCATATCAAACTCATTGCCGGTGAGTTTGCCCATCATTTTGGCCAGCTCTTGCTCGGTGGTTGTGATCTCTTTCGCCACTTGTGAATAGGTCACCGCGTATTTATCGGCAAGGGCTTGTACTTGGCTGGTCAGCTGGCTTATCACGACGCTTGGCATAGCGGCGAGCTCAAGGCTTAATGGAGCAATCCATTTTAAGTGCAGCAATTTGTTGACTTGCTTGTCGGTTAAGCCTTCGATGGTGGTTTTAGTTTTTAAGTGCAGGGCGATTTGTGCTTCTCTGACCGCTTTTTTCAGGGCTTTTTCTTCGTCAATGAGTTTACTCGCCGCGATGATTTTTGCTTCGTAGCTTTCGGCTGAGAACTTGGTTTTGGTCTCTTTTTGCTCTTTTAGGAAGGCTTTCGCCGCTTTGGCGACGTCGGCATTGGCAAAGCCATCTTTGCTTTCTTTTACGGTGTCTTGCTCCTTTTCCTCTTCGCTGAGGGATTCGAGTATTTCCTCAAGCGAGCTGGCGATTTTTGCCTGGCGGTCTTCTTGTTTTTCCAGTGCCGCCAAGTCATCGCTTAGGTGCGTTTGTTGTACTAAATCAAAGGGCATGATGTGGCCTTTCCAGCCATCTTGTACTTCGGTGTCATTGCCCTTAACCTTTTTGATCACAATATTGGGGTCAACTTGCTTAGTGGCGGTAAAGCCTTCGGTCTGCATCATTTCCAAATCGGCACTAATCACTTGCCATTGGTTGCTTAAATATTGATAGGCTTGGTATTTGTCGATAAGGGCAATAGGTGCCAGACGATTAAATAACTCAGTGCTTAATACTATCTCTTGCTGGTTGCGGTTAACCTCTTGCCAGCCTTGAATAAGTTCGTCTTTTAAATATTCATCAAAGCTCCTGCGATTGCCACTAACACCATGACTGCCGCCAGCAAAGGCTTGGTTGTAAGCGCTAATAAACTCGATGACTTGTGGGTGCTGGGTAATGGTTTTATTAACGTCTTGTTTGGCAATGGCTAATTCACTGTAGGCGGCAGACTTGACCACAAACAGCGCATCGTGCAGTTGTGGGAATGCTTGCCAATACGGGTGTAGCTGTGCAATTTCGCTGTTGGGGATGCCACCCAGCATAGTGGCATGTAAATCCCAGCTTTCAGCTGTTGGTGAAGAATTGACGTAACGCGGAATATTCAGG
>NZ_CAWNZT010000291.1:0-1298 GCF_963878965.1 Aeromonas sp. HMWF015
ATTGCTACCCGTCTGCAATCCCAGTCCAACAGCCAGAAAGTGGGTATGCGCAACGCGCAGGATGCCATCTCCATGATGCAGACTGCCGAAGGTGCCATGGACGAGATGACCAATATCGTTCAGCGTATGAAGGATCTGGCTACCCAGGCCGCCAACGGCACCAGCAGCGACAAAGATATTGCCGCCATGAACGCAGAATTTGGCGAGCTGACCAAAGAGCTACAGAACATCGCAACCAACACCACTTTCGGTGGCGAAAATCTGCTGGACAAGACCGGTGGCAAATTTGCTAAAGGTGAAGTGACCTTCCAGATCGGCGGTTCTGACACCGAGCGTCTGAACCTGAACATTGGTGATGCGTTGAAGAACGTGGTTGGTGGTGCAACCTTGAGTACTGCTGACAAAGATAAGGTGACAAAATTCACCGAATACAAAGACGATGTTAAAGGCGCTGAAGCTAAAGCGCTTAAGAAAGCCAAAGATGATTTGGCTGGCGCTGCGGATAAAGCTGCACAACAGAAAATCATCGATACCGCTCAAGAGGCATATGATAAAGGCCTGAAACCGTTGCAAAAAGACGCGCTGGCCATTGGTAAGGGTCTTGATGCCGAGATCCTGAAAAATGGTCTGACCGATCAGGCTTCTGCTCAGGCAGCCATGGGTAAGATGGAAGAGTTTATGCAGGATATCACCAGCGTCCGCTCCTCTCTCGGTGCCAATATCAACCGCCTGGAGCACACCGTAAACAACCTCTCCAATATGAAAGAGAACACCGATATCGCCAAGGGGCGCATCATGGATGCCGACTTTGCCACCGAAAGCACCAACATGACCAAGAACCAGATGTTGATGCAGGCGGGCATGTCTGTGCTGACCAAGTCCAATGAAATGACCGGCATGGTCACCGGGCTGTTGCGTTAATCACTCCGGAAAAGGCCATCGTAATGATGGCCTTTTTTACAACTGGGGCCCACATATTTATCCAGTGCCAAACAGCGCGCACATTTAATATTTTCCCGCGCCTGGTCGCTCTCTTGTTGGGTCACGTTAAATGCGGCCAATGACCGCATCCATTTCGAGGAAACGAAAATGAGTCTGTCAATTCACACCAACTTCGCCAACATGGTCACCCAAAACCAGCTGACCTCCACCAACAAGATGGCGAGCAATGCCATGCAGCGCCTGGGTACCGGTCTGCGCATCAACTCTGCCGCTGACGACGCCGCCGGTCTGCAGATTGCGACCCGTCTGCAATCCCAGTCCAACAGCCAGAAAGTGGGTATGCGCAACGCCCAGGA
>NZ_CAWNZT010000292.1:0-3320 GCF_963878965.1 Aeromonas sp. HMWF015
ATTCTCGACTCCCGTTAGCTTCTACACGTTTGTCCCGTTGTGCTTGTGGTGCGCTGTTAACCGACGCGCCTAGAGAGATCATCGATAGGCCCATTGAGTGCATGCAACGGTTTTTAGATGATGGTGCGGTGCCAGAGAGGGGATGTGTTCTTCCAAAAGATCATGGATTGGATTATTCATCCAGAGCAGCCCTGATTAGCCTACTGTGTAATTGGCTGGATAGTCCCAGAATCACCGTACATAACTTTAATCGCGAGCTTGAACAGTGCGGCACCGCCAGGATCCATTTGATTAACGCAGCTGAACTGTTGTTTCAGCCAGATGGCTTGGAGACATTTCTATTTCGATTATCACAAAGGGACAGTCCTGCCTATCGTTCGTCTTTGATACTGAAATTTGTTTTGAGGCTAAATATCGAATTTCATCAGCCGTGTTTTCAATTTCTAAAACATCAGTCCCTCAGCTATTGGGTGCAGATGAGAAGTGCTTTAGACCTGGCGCAAGGATTGGCATCTAATGTCGCTGATTTATGGGAGTTCGCTGAGTGGCAGGTGCTACCCCATGATCCGAAGTAAGTCATTGGGTGATGAAGATGTGCTGAGTAGAAGCAACGACTGTACGTTGATATGCCCTCCATTCCACCCTGTCTGTGGCGCTAATGAGTCACCAATTGGCTATCTAGTGCGCGTGGCGGAGTTGAATCGTTATGGCTCTATCAGTTGGATGTGTGCAAAGGGACAGTTGCCGACACTATCAGAGCTGCATCTTTACCCGGATCTGTTCGCTGGGGCGGGTTGGACTGGTTGGGGGAGGGAATCACCATCAGTCTCAACTGAGGTTTGTTTAGTCGAGCGTAGCCACCGTCTGGGGGCATTACGCTATTGTCCGGCATGTATTGAAGAGGCGTCTCGTTGGAAAGCTGTGTGGCATCTGAAAGTGTCGGTGGTTTGTGCTGAGCATGGATGCTGGTTAAGAGATTCGTGCCCTGTTTGTGGAGGTGTTATTCGTTTCAACGCTCGAAGTACTAGGTTATGCAGATGCGGTGCTGATTTATCGGGTTCAGCCCCGTATCTGTCACTTGGTGCTGTCAGGCAACAGCAAAACTTTATCGAGCAGGGGGCGGTCACTGGGTCTTTGATCGGGGCTGGTCATAACCTAGATCTCCAAACGAGATCAGATCTTATTCTACTGTTTGCTCGTTTTGCCGGTCGTAATGGAGGTAGCAAGACAGGGATCAACACCGGAGTACTTCAGATGAATACGGCTTCAGATGTGATGACCCAAACCGCAGATGCCCTTTTTGGTGGTAGCGAGGGTTTTACCCAGTTTCTCTATACATCATTTTCTTTGGGGGATCCTGAGCGGGGAGAACCGCTTCTGCGTAGATTCTATAAAGAGTTCTACAGGTCTTTTGAAGGGGCCTGTTTTGAACCATATAAGCAGTTGCTGGAACAGCATCTTAATGAGCGCTGGCCAAAAGCGTTGAGCCGACGGAATTCACTTTTCAAGGATAGAACCATTCAGGCTCATCCTTGGCTTGCGCTGCAAGCAGCCTGCCGGGAGTTTGTTATTACTAAATCGCAGATGAGGCGAGCTGTCGCGAGTGAGGAAGTTCGCAGTGTGTTGGTACAGAGCCCCAAAAGAGAATCGGTATTGGTGTGGAGATCTGATGTGATTGGGCTCAAGGTACGGTTGACTGACTCGCTGACAGCTAGAGATGCGGCCAAGTATCTCGGTGTGACCAAGAAGCAGTTTGGACAACTACAGCAAGGTGGTTATTTCACTCACAACAGTACTCCTGGAAAGGCCTCTGGGGGCGTTTGGGCCTTTTCAATGGAGGAGTTGTCCGGGTTTCTGAAGTCGCTTGCTCACAGCAGCTCAGCACCTCCCGAGACTATGACCATGAATCAGGTGCTGAGGCGGTTTCGAGCAGGGGTGAAAGAGCCGTTGGTGATCATCATCGAGGCGATCAAACAGGGCTCGTTGGGTGCATATGCGTCGAGCCCAAAGCCAACAATCCGGGAGCTGGTTTTCGATAGTCACCAGTTCGAGGATTGGTATCGGGAGCGATCTTTCGATTCTGAGCTCTTTTCGATAGCCGAAGCCGCGAAGCATATGGGGATCCATCAAGAGTTTGCCTATCAACTTGTTCATGCAGGGTTGCTTGAGGCACTTAACAGCGATAAAAGGCTAGGCCAGCTCATCAGCCGGCAGGCGATCAATCAGTTCTATTCAAAATATGTGCTACTCCGAGATTTGGCCCGAGAAGCAGGTAAAAGCTCATCCAGTGTAATGCGTGACCTGGCTTCTCGGGGAATTCGTTCGATGGATGCTGATTGGGGGCAGCCATTGCGGCAAAAGATATATCTAGTCAACGATATTGGCAGATTTTACGTTTGATCGTGTGAACTCGTAGGGCGTGTGGATGTTTGCTTGCGTAGTCTGGCCTTTTTGAGCTTGTTGAGTAAGTAGGCTCGAACATGATTAGTATCCGCTCTTCTAAGAGTCTCCATGAATGAGAGCAGCGTATAAACCCATAGAAAAACTGCAAAAAACCAGAATATTTTTTGATCGCCTATTATCTGCGAAATTCGCTTAGCATCCTCGCTGTTGCTAAACGATTTGCATGTGATGTTTATGTTTTTCTGCTGAAGTTGGGTTTTTTGGAGTAAATTTGTCATGTCATGATCTTTATTTGAACAGATTGATTTATTTATCCTCCAGTCATTATTCCGATCTCGAAAAGGGTTAAGGCTGAAGCTTCTTGCTTCAGTGTGACCGAGCCACATCCATTGTTCCTCGTCATTAAACTTGAGAAGGGCCGCATCAGTTGATGCTATCGTGCTGATTGGAATAGCCAAAAAGTACGCTAAAATAGTGAAGATAAATGGGGTGACAAGCTGCCATTTTTTAAGTCTTTTTACTTTTCTTTTTTCTAAATCGAACCATTTTTTCAGGCTTGTAAATTTTCTTAGTTCTAATTCATGCTTTTCTATCCAAGCTATGAAAGTTTGAATATCTTTTAATGACTTAGCTTTGGTATTGAAGAGAGCATTAAACCTCTCTACGTCTTTCTGGTCACGCCAGAATTTTTCCGCGATTTCGTGGTGAAATCCTGAACCACCAATTAGCACCGCATAAAGACGGTTCAGAAATCCGTATGAGCTACCAGCTCTAAGGCGAAAGAAAAGATATAATACAATAATGACGGTTAGTCCGCCGAGTGCAGTGGTCAGCCATGACCCTAACCACTCTGGAATGTCTACCACTACTTTGAAAATAGATTCACTCATGGATTCTCCTTAGCTATTTTATAGATC
>NZ_CAWNZT010000293.1:0-19362 GCF_963878965.1 Aeromonas sp. HMWF015
GAACCGCGGACCTCTTGCATGCCATGCAAGCGCTCTCCCAGCTGAGCTATAACCCCTTTGATTCCAGATTGTTCGAGGAGAATTTGGTGGAGCTACGCGGGATCGAACCGCGGACCTCTTGCATGCCATGCAAGCGCTCTCCCAGCTGAGCTATAACCCCACAAAGGTCGGCTTGGGTGATACACACCGCACTGCCCTGGGTACTTCATGTCAATCAGGAACCTGGTGGAGCTACGCGGGATCGAACCGCGGACCTCTTGCATGCCATGCAAGCGCTCTCCCAGCTGAGCTATAACCCCAACTCACCTCGGCGCCACCGAAGTTATCTCCGGCAACGGAGGCGCATGATAGGCATCACCCGCTTTGCTGTCAACCCTAAAATAGCCGCGACTGATTCGTTTAGTCAAAATTGCAGCAGTTCGCTGTTTTTACCAGCAAGGCGCGTGCTATCTCTCTGTTTTATGTCACAAATTGGCTCAAGCACCTATACAGGAGAGGCCGTGCAGCGAGCCTCTTTCCCCGTGCAACGCCCCAGCTCTCAGGCCTCTTTTGCTGGCTGATCATCAGCTTCTCCCCCGACACCTAGGGAAAGCCTTTCCATAAAGGGCATTGCATTTGAAAACCCTTTCCATGATTTATGTAAATTTACAACACAGAAAGTTGATCTGGCTCACAAATGACCATAGGATCAAACCGTGACCCAGGTCACACACCATAACCATAAATGACAGAGCGATGAGGTAAACCATGTTTGAGAATCTGGCAGTCCTGTTCCACCTGCGCGGTGCAACCACCAAGAACGGCGTTGTAGAGAAAGATGCCTATGCCCCCTCCACCCGTGAATACTACTTCCGCTACGGCAAATAATTGCTGAAAGCCTTTCACGGAAAATGTAATAAAAAAACAACACACATCATCACACAGCCCTTTCGAGGCGCTGTCCTGTCCGGGCCAGATGTTCCACGGCCAAACCTGAACTCCACCAAACAAGAATGGGGCCCGCAGGCCCCATCTTTTATTGCTTCGGCTTAATGCCGGATCACAGCTTGATCCAGGCATCACTCCACGCGGTTCCCTTGCCCGGCTCATAGGCCCAGGCAGCGCCTGCGCACCAGCCGGTGTAGGGGTGCGGTTTGCACTCGTAGCTGGCACCGCCATTGCTGATCCGCTCGCCTGCCTTGTAGGGAGTCCCCTCTTTATAGGCCGGATAGTCAGGCTGCGTTACGCCCCCCTCCTCCCCTTTCACCTGCAGGCTATGGGTAGTGCTGCGGCTCAGATTACCTTCATCTGTGACCGTCAGTTTGATCTCCAGCTTGGTATCGCTGGCCGGCTTGGGCAGAGTCAACTCCAGAGTGACCTGATCCAGTGCCGAGGCAGAGGCTCCAGCCGGGATTGTCCAGGCATAAGTCAGCGGCTTGCCTTCCGGATCGCTGGAGTGCTGGCCGGAGAGGGTCACCTTGCTGCCACCTTCGGCCTGCGCCGGGCCGGTGATATTGGCCACCGGTGGCAGGTTGGTACCACCGCCGTTATCCTCGATCACCACTTCGGGATAGAAGTGCTGAACGCAGCGGCTGTAATCCCCCTCCTTGAAGGCACTGAAACGGGTCTGGTAACCCACCAGCTTGCACGCGTAACTCTTGCCGCCGTTGGGGTTCTCTGCCACATAGCTCCAGTCCTGCTCCCAATAGATGGGCAAGGCACCGGCGCCATTGTCGTCAAACACCTTCATGTTCTTGCAACCCAGCACCTCGTCGGATGGCACCGCCACTCCGAGGTAGTTGGCAAACTCGCGGTAGTAGTTGATGCGATTCTGGGACTGGGCATGCTCGACCGGGCCGCCGCACTCCACCCCGCCATTGATGATCTGGGTGGTGACCCCGAAGCCCGGCACCAGACCGTTCTGCTTGTCATGGTCATTCGGCTGCCAGGTGCCATCGATGACATGGAGCATGGAGGGCTTGGGCGGCTGCGGATAGGTATAGAAGAACACCGCACTGGCCAGGTTCAGCCAGGTGTCGGCCACCAGATCGGGGCGGTCGAGCAGGGTGCGCACCGTACCAAACATCGCCTCGGAGAAGGGGCCGTAGTTGTAGTTGTAGGAGAGCTGCTTGGCGCCGCGGCCAAAGTAGCTCTTGAACTCGCCATTGTCGAAAGTACCGCACGGCCACTGCTGACCCTGCCACACATCGGGACGGCACTCGGCGTTGTAACCACCGCGCATGGTCTCATTCCATCCCATCTCGCGCACGTAGACCAGCGCCTGACGCCACTCGGCTTCCGGGCGCCAGTTTTCATGGCCGCCGGTCTCCTGGGCGAAGTGGGCGAACATGGTCGCCAGGGTCTTGCGGCAGATGGCATCGGCATCACGGCCATCGCTGTAGTCGCTGCACAGGGCCGGGAACTTGGCCGCGGCCTGCAGCAGGCCGCGATAGGTGTACTCGGGGGTGCGCAGCGGGAAGAGGTAGTTGAACTGGCTCTCGCTCAGCAGGCTTTCGACCCGCTTGACGTTGCCCGGGTTGTCGGCACGGCCCGGCTGCACCGCCTCGACTACCAGATTGTCCCGGGTAGCGATGGAAGCCTTGACCGCTTCCATCGCAGGGAAGTCGGTCAGCGCCTTCTCTTTGGCATCCAGCTCGGCCTGGCTCATATAGACGGGGGTGGTGCTGCCATCCGGCGGGGTAGGCGTCGGCGGATTGGGCTTGTCATCGCCACCGGTGTCCGGCGGGGTCACTTCCCCTTCGCCGACAAGCTTCCACGGGGTATCCCACTCATTGGCGGCCGCCATGCCCGGAGTCTGACCCGGGTTGACCCACCACTTGGCCTCAAAAACCTGGCCGTTGTAATTGACCTGGCTGCCGCCCGGATAGGATTTGTTGATGTCGTATGCCTCGGCCGCCCACAGGTGGCCGCTCAGCATCATGCTGGCAAGCAGAAGGGTGATGCGGTTTTTTTTCATTATTGTTGCTCTCTATGGTTTTGTGGCAAAAGGCAGAACCCGCCTGAACAGGCTCCGCCATCTTCATCATGGACTCAACCTAGGGGCAGCTTGCCGCCCCGACATCCAGCCAGACATCGTGCTTGCCCGGCTCGTTGCCTTGAGTCCACCACTTGGCCTTCCACTGACGGCCATTGTGGTTGGTCAGCTCCCCGCCGTTGTAGGCAACGGTAGCGCTCCAGCCCAGATCAACCTGACTCGCCAGCGCCCACTGATCGGCGGCGCGGCTCGGTTCATTGCCCTGAGTCCAATACTTGGCACGCCATACCAGCTGGTTGTGGCTCACCTTGTCGCCGCCGTTGTAGACCTTGCTGGCCTGCCATGCGGGAACATTCGCCGCTTCCGGATCTGTGGTGTTGCAAGAGCCGTCGACCACGGGCGCCAGCGTCAGCACGACGCGCCCTTCGCTCTGGTGTACCCCGTCCGAGACACTCACACTCAGCTCATGCTGCTCGCTGGTGGTGACAACCGGCGGTAACAGACGCAGGTTGGCACTGGTCTCGCCTTCCGCCTGCCAGCCCGCCGGGAAGTGCCAGCGGTAGCTCAGCGCATCCCCCTCGGGATCCCTCGCCTCGGCAGTGATGGTCAGCCACTCACCGCCGATGCCGCCGAGCTGCGTCGGCACGGTCACCACCGGAGGCTGGTTCTCAACCACGCCCTGCTCCAGCGGCCGCCCGTTGACGGTAAAGGAGAGGGTCTGCTGCGGTGGCAGCAAGCTCTGCTGTACCAGTGTCTGGCCACGGCACTGGATGGTGGCGCGGCCGGGCTCGCTGGCGGTGGGCAGGTTGATGTGGAACTTGTTCATGACACTACTGGCCGCTCTGTGATTGGCCAGCCTGAAGCGCTGCAGACCATCGCGAGTCTCCACCTGCAACTGGCAGTCACTGCCGGACAGGGTGTTGCTGTCATCCGGATAGGTGAAGCCGTAGGCGCCATGCAGCGCCGGATAGATGTAACTGGGCAGACTCCCCTGCGGGTCGTAATAGCCCACCAGAGTGGTCACCGGCACGCCGAACTGCTCGGGCTTGCGCGCAACCTTGGTATCGATGAGGGAGACCTCCACCCAGCTCTGGCCATCCGAGGTGAAGCTCTTCTTAAAGCCCCGGTTCACCACAATTTCCTTGCCGTTGATAAAGAGACGACTGTTGTAACCGGCCCCGTGATCGATGGTCAGACTGCGCCCACGGTTGTCCGCAGATGCAACCGGCACCCGGATATCACGAGTCCAGCGTCCATCCCACATGGCAACCCTGACCAAGCCGTAATCCGCCAGCAGGGCACTCAGTCCGGCCTCGCTCAGGGCATCCATGGGTGCATCGACCTTCTCGATCCCCTCGATTGTGTGCTGATAGGGCTCCATCCTGGCCGTCGCACTGTTCCACTTGCTAAAGCCGGTGGCCGAGTTGGCATCGAACACCGCTTTGCTCTCCAGAAAACGCTGGATGATGGCGGCGGAATTGGGGGTATAGAGGGTGAAACGGTTGGCGCCGGAGAGAGGGCTGCCGCCCGCCATCGCATCGTAGCCAAACTTGCGGCCATCGAACGGCGGCTGGCACTGGCCATCCAGACAGGCATCCTCATTGGTGCGGGTCGGCGAGAAGTTGGGAATGAAACGGTGTTTGTCACTGTCCCAACCCCAGCTGGAGTTGAGCTGATCGGCACTGCGGTGAACCGAGCCACGGAAGCCATCCACATAGTGGCCAAGGCCGAAGTTATGGCCCACTTCGTGGCTGAACTCGTTGCCCAGCGAATCATCCAGCGTAACGATGCCACCGCCGCCGGAGCCACCGTGCACCTGAACCCCATTGGCATATTTGCCGCGGCTGTTGTGCGCCGTCAGCTGGGCCACCACAAAGGGATGGCTCCCCTCCCCTTCACCGGCACTGCTATTGATGCCGTAGTTGGCATTATCAATGCCGTGGGAGATAAGCTCCTTGCCGATGCGCTGGCGCATGGTGCCGCCATGCCACCCCCCTTCGCTTGGGTCAAAGTCGGTCAGCAAGGTGCCGTTGGGCAGCATCACCTCAGGCAGGGAGAGCGGCGCATACTGACTGACGATCAACCGGCTGGCCGGGATGGTCTGGAAGTATTCGCGATGGGCCTCCTTGTCATTGGCAAAGGCAAAGCGATCCCGCGGCGTGGTGAGCAAGCCGATGTCGATGGTGTGCAGCAGCAGCTCGCCGGGGGCGCCGACCTTGATGTCACGCAGTTCACCACTGAGATTGCCCTGACGAACGGAGAGGTTCAGTCCGGGCTGGATCCACTCGGCAGGCAGCTCGCCGCTCCAGGTATCCGCTGCATAGGTGATGCGGTTGTTCTCCAGCTCCCCCTCGCGGAACCACTGCCCGTTGGCAAACTTGAACTGCAGGGTCTGGCCACGGGAGACGGTCACCTGCCGCTCGCCATAGAAAATCGTCGAGTTGTAGCCTGCGCTGGAACGCAAGCGCACCATCTTACCCTCCAGGTCCGGGCTCACGGGCAGGTAGATATCCCGAACCCAGCGGCCGTCGGCGGTCTGGATCTCCACCAGCGCGCGACCAGTCAGCCGCTCCTTGAGGAAGGCACCGCTCTTGTCGTTCAGTTTGGCCAAATCAGCACTACTGCTGATGACGGCAGTGGTGCCGCTCTCCGGGATGAAGCTCACTCCGCCTTCGGGAACCCCCGCGAGGTGGTAGACAGTCTCGGGCAGTGCTGATGGCGGCGACAAGGTCAGGGTGCCCAGCAGCTTGCCGCTGCCGTCACGGGCATCCACCGTCATGGGGGTCACCCCGTCGGCCTGGAGCGGTTTCACCAGCAGCAGGCTCTGGCGCAGGCTGGTCAGGATGGGTTGGCGATCCCCCTCTTTGGGATGGGACGGCAGGATCTGGCTCTGGGCAAACTGCACGCTGGCAGCCAGACTGCCCGCCAGATCGCTTTGCGGTGTCGTCTCATTGAATATCAGGGGTGAGGTGGTGGCAGACAGGGGGCCAGCCGCCAGGGTTGCCATGATGAGGGCTGCGATTCGGGTCACATTTGTGGTCATTGTCGGGTTCTCGTTCATATTGCTACCGGGAATGAGGGGCATGTCGCCATGCCCCGTCATCTGTGAGGAGGCCTCAGTTACAGCTTGCTGCCCCGATATCCAGCCAGACATCGTGCTTGCCCGGCTCATTGCCTTGAGTCCACCACTTGGCCTTCCACTGACGGCCGTTGTGGTTGGTGAGATCCCCGCCGTTGTAGGCAACGGCTGCGTTCCAGCCCAGATCAACCTGACTCACCAGCGCCCACTGATCGGCGGCGCGGCTCGGCTCATTACCCTGAGTCCAGTACTTGGCCTGCCATACCAGCTGGTTATGGCTCACCTTGTCACCGCCGTTGTAGACCTTGCTGGCCTGCCATGCGGGAACGTTGGCCGCTTCCGGATCTGTGGTGTTGCAAGAGCCCCCTTCACCGCCTTCGTTGATCGGCGTGACGGTGAGACGAGTGGCCGCGTTGGCGTCGAGTGCGCCATCGGAGACGGTCACAGAGAGGTCATAACCGGTTTCGACATCCACCGCCGGGCCGGTGACCACCAGGGTGGCGCTGTTCTGGCCGGTCGCCGTGATACCGGCAGGCACTTGCCATTGATAGATCAGCTCGTCGCTATTGGGGTCGGATGCCTTGGCGGTGATGGTCAACTGTTTGCCCTCTTCCACCCTGACGTTGGCGGGCAGAGTGACCACAGGAGGCAGGTTGGGCTGTGGCGCCTTGTTGGTCACCACCACCTGATCCCTGGCTGTCAGTTGATGGTCATCGGTTACCGTCAGCTCGAACACCAGATTGATGTCGGTTGCCACGGCATCCAGTACTACACGGGCCTTGGCCTGAGTCGCATCATGCAGGGTGGCTTGCGGGCCGGAGACTTGCCTCCAGCTATAGGTGAGAGCGCCATTTTCCGGATCGTGTGACGCAGAGCCGTTCAGCGTCACCTCGGTCGGACCGATGACACTCAGATCGCTGCCCGCATTGGCGACCGGCGGCTTGTTGGCGGGCGGAGTGACCCCTTCGCCGTGACCGAGGCCTTCATGCATGGCGTTGAGGATGTCGCCGTTGTCGGCATCGATCTCCCAGGAGAAGAGCCCGCCCAGCTTGTTGGCCAGCACGTATTGGCCTTTCGCCTTGACCGAGCGCTCGTCGTCATAGGTGATCAGCTCGCCGGTGGAGGGCTTGAACAGGGTCGCCGCTTCGGCAGTCTCGTCGTAGTTGTACTCCCAGCCTGCGCCCATATGGCTGTTGACGATGTGGCGATAATCCAGCACGCCATCTTCCCAGGTGCCCTTGATCTTGCCGGTGGCGGTGCCGGTGAAGGGATCGTTGCCCTGATATCCGCTCACCCCTTTCCAGCCGCGACCGTAGGCGGCGGCACCGATCACCAGCTTCCCGGAGTCGACCCCCTGCGCCAGCAGTTGCTGCACCGCTGCATCAGTGTTGTAGCGCTTGTTGGCCGAGCCGTTGGTAGCCTGATAGAGGTTGGCCTGATGACCCAGGGAGGTATTGCTCCAGGCACCGTTGTAGTCGTAACTCATCACGAAGAGGTGGTCCATGTACTGCTGGGCAGCCTTGTAATCCACATCCTCAATCTTGTCGTAACCGGCACCGATGGCGGAGGTGAGCTGATAGGTGCGACCGGTCTCGGCCTCCAGCTCGTCGAGCATGGCGCGCAGATCCTTCATGATCAGCACATAGGTTTCACCATCTTTGGTCTTGTCCCCCAGATTGGGGTTGGCGCCATCGCCACCTGGGAACTCATAGTCGATATCGACACCGTCGAAGAACTTCCAGGTCTGCAAGAACTCCTTGACCGAGGCGACGAACACATCACGCTTGGCCTTGTCATGCATGAAGAAGAAGGGGTCGGAGAGGGTCCAGCCACCGACGGAGGGGAGGATCTTCAGGTCCGGATAGGCCTGTTTGAGGGCCATCAGATTGCCGAAGTTGCCCTTGTAGGGCTCATCCCAGGCGACCAGTGACCCCTGCCCTTTTTGCAGCGCGGCCCAGGGATCGTGAATGGCGACCTGGAAATCCTTGCGCCCGGCACAGGCACGTTGCAGCGCCTGGAAGCTGCCGGCAATCTCTTTGAGGCTGTCGTTGAGGCCATCACCGCCACAGATCGGGGTGAAGCCATAGAGGATATGGGTCAGGTTTTGGGCCGGCAACTTGTCCACGGTGAAGTTGCGATCATAGACCCCCCACTCCACATAGTAGGTACCGACCACCTTGCCGGACTTGTTGACATAGGGTTTGTTATTCTCCTGCAGGGCTGGCTTGAGTGGTGCAAGGTGGCTGCCATCGGTATCGGCGACCACGATCTCCTTGGCATCAGACAGAGTGCAGCCATCGCCGTTGCACAGCGCGACCTGCATCTGATAGCGCCCCCCCTTGTGCACCTTGAAGGTGGCGGTACCCGCGGCGGAAGAGGGACCGGACCACACCTCCTTGCCATCCAGCAGCACCTTGGCACTCTGGCCGATATCGCCGTTCCAGATATTCCAGGTGACGGTCACATCGGCGCCATCCTTCACCTTGACCAGCTCGTTATAAGCGGTCGCGGACTGGCTGACTTCGACGATGGCAAACTTGGTGGGGCCCCAACCGATGGCGGGTTTGCCGGGAGCTGCCGCATAAGCGGCGGAAGAGGCGAGCAGGGTGCCGACCATCATGGCCAGCAGTGCAGGTTTTGGACTTAGCATATTGCTTTCCTTTTCGTTATTGGAAAAACGAAAGGGCAACGCAACACGACAGGTGACACAAAAACGGCCACCCCTTGGCAAAGGCAGCCTGCATTCTACTGTGGTGGCCCCGCTATCCTAGGTCGTCTTGACCCTTAGACCGGAAGCTTTGCGTCCCGACTTTTCAATCGGTTTGCCCTTGTCACAACGTTATTTCTGGCGATAAATAATCGCCGATTGACTGTAGGGTAATTCTGATAAGTAAGCAAATCGGACCATTGCCAGCCCACCAGTTACCAACCCCGACAATTACCCACTTTCAAGAAATTAATGTTTAAAAAACAGCCGGATATGCAGACCTAATCTCATCACCTCCAACCAGATACCTCACACCATTTTTTTGATCTGCATCACACCAAATTGAGAAAAATCAATGAGTAAGAACAATATGCGACAAAAGACCCATCTGTATCGCAACTAATGAATTTATAATCGCCGCTTTGCATGGCCAGCAGGTGTCTTCATGCCCAGCGAACTGCCCTCACGCACCCGGTTATCCAGATACGACAAATTTGTTCGTTTGACGATTTATGCCTTGCCACTGGCCGGGATGATCTGGCTTATCAACAGACTCAATGGCTGGCAAAGAGCAGCGTGCGGCACAGATGCCAGCAAGCGGGGAGAGCATTAATCACTAGTTCGGAAGGGCTGCTTTGCAGGCACAAAAGAGAAGCTGGGTGGGTAACCGGTTGGCAGACCCGCCAGAATGTGGCGAAGCGGGGAGAAAAAACGGGGCATGACCGGCATGCCCCGCCACCATTCAATGCTTATTTACAGCTGGCGGCTCCCACATCCTGCCAGACGTCGTGTTTGCCAGGCTCATTGCCCTTGGTCCAGTACTGCGCCTTCCACTGACGGCCGTTATGGGTGGTGAGCTCGCCACCGTTGTAGGCCACATTGGCATCCCAACCCAGTTGCACCTTGCTCACCAGCAGCCACTGATCCGCGGTGCGGCTCGGTTCGTTGCCCTGGGTCCAGTACTTGGCCTGCCACACCAGCTGGTTGTGGCTCACCTTGTCGCCGCTGTTATAGGTGCTGGCCGCTTTCCAGAGTGGCCAGTTGGCCGCATCCGGATCGGTCGCCGTGCAACCACCGCCGCTGCTGGCCGGTTTGACCGTCAGACGGGTTGCCGCGCTGGCATCCAGCCCGCCGTCGGAGACGGTGACGCTCAGGTCATAGCCGGTGTCGCTGGTGACGCTCGGGCCGGTGACCACCAGAGTGGCGCTGTTCTGGCCCGTTGCGGTGATGCCTGCCGGCACACTCCACTGATAAGTGAGTGGATCACCGTTCGGATCAGAGGCGGTCGCCTTGATGGTCACCTGCTTGCCCGCCTCCACAGAGGCCGTGGCAGGTACATTCACCACCGGCGCCAGATTGGCCTGCGGCGCCTTGTTGGTGACCACCACCTGATCCTTGGCACTCAACTGCTGGTCATCGGTCACTGTCAGCTCGAACACCAGATTGATGTCGGCAGTCACCGCATCGAGTACAACACGGGCCTTGGCCTGAGTGGCATCAAGCAGGGCAGCCTGCGGGCCGGAGATCTGCTTCCAGCTATAGCTGAGCGCGCTGTTTTCCGGATCGTGGGAGGCCGAACCATCCAGCGTCACCTCGGTCGGGCCGGTCACCTTGAGGTCACTGCCTGCATTGGCCAATGGCGGCTTGTTGGCTGGTGGAGTCGTCCCCTCGCCGTGGCCCAGCCCTTCATGCATGGCGTTGAGGATGTCGCCGTTGTCGGCGTCGATCTCCCAGGAGAAGAGGCCACCGAGCTTGTTGGCCAGCACATACTGCCCCTTGGCCTTGACCGAGCGCTCGTTGTCATAGGTGATGAGGTCGCCGGTCGCCGCCTTGAACAGATAGGGCGCCTCGGCCACCTCGTCATAGCCCTTCTCCCAGCCCGCCCCCATCCGGTTGTTGACGATGTCGCGGTAATCCACCACTCCGTCCTCCCAGGTGCCTTTCACCTTGCCGGTCGCCTTGCCGGTGAAGGGGTTGTTGCCCTGATAACCGCTCACCCCAGTCCAGCCACGGCCATACATGGCGGCCCCGACCACCAGCTTGCCCGGTTCAACCCCCTGCGCCAGCAGCTGATTCACCGCCTTGTCGGTGGTGTACTTGGTATCGGGATCCCAGCTCGCTGCATAGAGGTTGGTCTGGTGGCCCAGCTCGGTGTTGCTCCAGGCACCGTTGTAGTCGTAGGTCATCATGAAGATGTGGTCCATGTAGGGCTGGGCCGCCTTGTAGTCCACATCCTGGATCTTGTCCCCCCCCGCCCCGATGGCCGAGGTGAGCTCATACTGGCGACCAGTCTCGGCCTCCAGCTCGTCGAGCATGGCACGCAGCTCCTTCATCAGGGCCACATAAGTGGCGCCATCACTCGGGCTGCCCAGTTTCGGGTTGGCGCCCTGTCCGCCTGGGTACTCCCAGTCGATATCCACACCGTCGAAGAACTTCCAGGTCTGCAGGAACTCTTTCACCGAGCCGACAAACACATCGCGCTTGGTTTTGTCACCGAGGAAATAGAAGGGATCGGAGAGGGTCCAGCCGCCGACCGAGGGGAGGATCTTGAGGTTCGGATAGGCCTGCTTGAGCGCCATCAGGGCGCCAAAGTTGCCCTTGTAGGGCTCATCATGGGCGGTGAGGTTGCCTTGCGGCATCTGGATGGCGGCCCAGGGATCGTGCATCGCCACCTTGAAGTCGGCGCGACCGGCACACGCCCGCTGCAGCGCCTGGAAGCTCCCTTCGATCTCCTTGAGGCTGTCGTTGAGGCCATCCCCGCCGCAGATGGGGGTGAAGCCATAGAGGATATGGGTCAGGTTCTGGGCCGGGATCTTGTCGACCGTAAACTTGCGGCCATAGACCCCCCACTCCACATAGTAAGTCCCCACCACCTTGCCGGACTTGTTGGCGTAGGGCTTGTTGTTCTCCTGCAGCGGCGCCTTGAGTGGCGCCAGATGGCTGCCGTCGGTATCGGCCACCACGATCTCCTTGGCATCAGAGAGGGTACAGCCATCGGCGTTGCACAGCGCCACCTGCATCTGGTAGCGCCCCCCTTTCTTCACCTTGAATTTGGCGCTGCCCGCCGCGGCCGAGGGGCCGGACCACACCTCCTGACCATTGAGCAGCACCTTGGCACTCTGGCCCAGATCGCCGCTCCAGAGGTTCCAGTTCACCTCCACATCGGCGGCATCCTTTACCTTGACCAGATTGTTGTAGGCAGTGGCCGCCTGATCGACTTCAACGATGGAAAACTTGGTGGGGCCCCATCCGATGGTCGGCTTGCCGGGCGCCGCAGCATAAGCGGACGAGGCGCAGCACAGACCGACCGCAAGGGCCAGCATGGTAGGCTTTGGACTTAGCATTTTTATATTTCCCTATTTCGTTATGTTGGCAACGAAAAGGGCTACGCCCTGACAGGTAACGCAGACGGCAGTGCGGCCTCTTGGCAAAGGTGCACAACAACCTGTGGTGGCCCCGCTATCTCAAGTACGGCTCATCCCTGGACCGGAAGCTTTGCGTCCCGATCTTGCGATCGGTTTGCCCTTCGGTTACTTCATTTGCGATGCAAAAAATCGCATCCCGACTATAGAGTGAGCCAATCCGGTCTGCCACTGTCGGCGTTCACCGACAGTGGCAAGCCAAAAGAGTAACTGGCAGCCATTACGCAGGAAGATGAAGAGATCTTCGCCAATAAACCTCTGTTTTCGGCATTCATCCATGACCACGGGTCACAGGATCATTGCGCGGTTTTGTGAGCCGGTTCACGGCTAGCCGCCCCGGCTGCGGCTAGCGCATCAGCAGGCTGTTCATCAGGGCCCGCAGTTTGAGTGGTTTGACCGGCTTGCTGATGTAGCCATACCCCCGCTCGCGGATCTGCGCCTGCAACTCGCTCTTGCGATCGGCACTGATGATGATGCCTCCCAGCTCGTCGCCACACACCCGTTGCAGGACAGCGAGCGCCTCCAACCCGGTCTTGCCGTCATCGAGGTGGTAGTCGGAGAGCACCAGTCTCGGCACAAACCCGTCAGCCACCAGCGCCTCGGCTTCGGCCAGATCGACGGCGCAGCGCACCTCGCAGCCCCAACGGCCGAGCAGGGTGCTCATGGCGGTCAGAATGTCCCGCTCGTTGTCGATACAGAGCACGGTTACACCTTCCAGCTGGCTGTCACGCACCACCGGCGCCGCCAGCTGATGGGCCGTGACCGGCCGGGTCGCCAGATTGAGGGTCACCGCAAAGACCGATCCCTTGCCCGGCCAGCTCTGCAATGTGAGCTGATGACCGAGCACCTGCGAGATGCCACGGGCGATGGCAAGCCCCAGACCCAGCCCCTGCTCCTTGGCGGTGCGGGAGTGATCGAGGCGGGAGAACTCGTCAAAAATAGCCTCCTGCTTGTCCTGCGGGATGCCGGGGCCGTTGTCCCACACCTCGATGCGGATCTTCTCCCCCATCTGGCGGCAACCAAGCAGCACCCGGCCCCCCGGGTTGTAGCGAAACGCATTGGTGAGGAAGTTCTGCAGCACCCGGCGCAGCAGCCGCACATCGCTGTGCACCGCGTGCTTGCTCTCCACCACCGAGAAGTGGATCCCCCCCGCCTGCGCCAGCACGCCAAACTCCGCCTTGAGGTTGTCGAGCAGATCGCGCAGGGCGAAGTCGAGCTTCTTGGCCTTGAACTTGCCCGCTTCGAGCCGCGAGATATCGAGCAGATCGGTGATAAGATCCTCGGTCGCCCCCAGCGCATCATCGATATGGCGGGCAATGCGGGCCTGCTCGCCAGCATCGGGCAACATCTCCAGCAGGGAGGAGGTAAACAGCTTGGCCGCATTGAGGGGCTGGGTCAGATCGTGGCTGACCGCCGCCAGAAAACGGCTCTTGGATTGATTGGCCCGCTCCACCTGCTGGTTCACCAGCAGCAGCTGGCGGTTGAGTTCGGAGAGCTCACGGGTGCGCTCGGCCACCCGCGCCTCCAGATGCTCGTTCGCTTCGCGCAGCACCCGCTCCGCATCGCGAAACGGCGTGATGTCGGTAAAGGTCATGACGAAACCACCGGCGGGCATGGGGTTGCCCTGCATCTCGATCACCCGCCCGTCCGGACGCTCCCGCGCCGAGATATGGGCGCTACCGCGCTTCATAAAGGCGACCCGCCGCGCCACATGATCCTCGATATCACCGGAGCCACAGAGCCCCTGCTGGGCGTTGTAGCGGATGATCTCTTCAATGGGGCGCCCTGCCTGAATAAGCCCCGGCGGATAGTGGAACAGCTCGATGTAACGGCGGTTCCAGGCCACCAGCCGAAGTTCCCTGTCCACCACCGATATCCCCTGCCCGATATGCTCGATCGCCCCCTGCAGCAGGCCGCGGTTGAAGCGAAACACGTCGGAGGCCTCATCGACTATGGTGGCGATCTCCTCGAGCTGCATGTTGCGCCCCTGCAGGGCAGAGGCGAGCACCAGCCGTGCCGATGAGGTGCCAAATACCCCCGCCAGCAGCCGCTCGGTGTGGGCAATCAGCTCGGCCGAGGCCTGCATCTGCGGAGCAAGGGTGCCGCCCCGCTCACCGGCGAAGCGACCAAAGGCGCGCTTGACCCGGCTTGAGCCGACAAAGCGGGCCGCCAGCATCTCCAGCTCCTTGACCGAGACCCGCGCCTGATAGAGGGCGGCGGTATCGCGGCTCGGCTTGCCGACAAAGTTGGCCGCCTGCAGCCGCTCGCTCACCGCAGGGCGCGACAGAAGCGAGCCTGCCACATAGCCGAGCAGGTTGAAGAGCAGGCTCAGGAAGATGCACCAGGCCCCGAGACTCAACTCGCGAAACGCGGGCCAGTCCGGCGGCGCCAGCAGCTCGGCCAGCGGTGAACCGGCCAGCAGCCCGCTCTCCACCAGCAGGGTCACGAACCAGAGGCTTACCCCGAGGCTCAGCCCAAGATAGACCCCCTTGCGATTGCCGTGACGCCAGTAGAGGCCGAGCAGCAGGGCCGGCGCAAACTGGGCCACCGCACCAAAGGAGAGATAGCCGATGCGCGACAAGCTGGTGAGATCGCCGAGCCAGAGGTAGAGCCCCCAGGCCGCCAGCAAGATCAGCAAGATGGCGCCACGGCGCACCTGCAGCAGCAGCCTTACCAGCCGCTCGTCGCGCCCCTGCCGCCAGAAGCGGCGCAGCAGCACCGGCAGCACCAGATCATTGCTCACCATGATCGCCAGTGCGATGGTGCAGACGATCACCATGCCGGTGGCCGCCGAGGTGCCGCCGAGAAACGCCAGCATCGCCATGCCATCGAACCCGAGTGCCATCGGCAGGCTGATCACATAGGTGTCGGAGGCCATATCGGCCCCCACCCACTGCTTGCCCGCCAGCGCCAGCGGCCAGATAAAGAGCCCCATCACGAACAGGTAGAGCGGGAAGATCCAGCGCGCCCAGTGCAAATCCTGCCCCTGATTGTTCTCCACCACAGTCACATGAAACTGGCGCGGCAGGCAGATGACGGCGCACATCGCCAGCACCGTATAGATGGCAAGCTCCAGCAGGTTGCCGGGGCTCACCGCCACCACCTGTGCAAAAAAGTCGCGGGTCACCTGCTCGTGAGCCTCGCCCGGTTTGCTCAGGATCAGCCAGAGGGCAAAGCCCCCCACCGCGATAAAGGCTAGCAATTTGACCACCGATTCGAAAGCGATGGCCACCACCATCCCCCTGTGGTGCTCGGTGGCATCGAGATGGCGGGTACCGAACAGGATGCTGAACAGCGCCAGCAGCAGAGTAACCCCGAGCGCCAACTCGCTGGTATTGCTGGTCGGGCTGATGCCGCCGCTGTTGACCATCAGCAGATCCAGCCCGGTGACGATGGCTTTGAGCTGCAACACCAGATAGGGGAGGATCCCCATGATGGCGATGAGGGCGATCACCATGGCGAGCCGCTGGGATTTGCCGTAACGGGCGGCGATAAAGTCAGCGATGGAGGTGATGTGCTCGCGCTTGGCCACCAGAATAAGGCGGGCCAGCAGCCGCCAGCCAAACAGAAAGACCAGCATGGGGCCAAGGTAGATGGGCACCGGCGACCAGGGGGATTCACTCGCCTGCCCCACGGTGCCGAAGAAGGTCCAGGAGGTGCAGTAGACCGCCAGCGACAGGCTGTAGAGCAGCGGTTGTCCCTTGAGACGGTGCCGTTTGTGCTTGTCTGCCACGAAGGCGATCAGAAACAGCAGCCCCAGATAGGTGAGCGACAATCCGATCAGCAGCCATCCCTGGTGCATCGATAACTCCTTGTCCATGTTGAGTTTTTGTATACAGCCTCGCCAGTCTAGAGAGGCAGCAGCCAAAAGTCATCCCCTTCGGACAGATTGAAATTATCGTTTTTCAATAAATTTTGCCTTGACTGAATATCGTAAAACGATAAACATTCGCCCATATACATATTGATAAACAATAAACTCCAAGCCATTTCGCCAGCAAGATGGCCCCCACCATGAGGTTCATGATGAGAACGACCAAACTCGAACGCCTGAGCGTGCTGATCGAGTGGCTGCTGCTGTTTGCCCTACTCGCCACCCCCACCATTACCCTGATGGAGACCTGGTCCCACCTGTTTGGCGGCAATGACCTGCTGCAAGAAGAGCTCAACCAGATCATCCACAGCAGCGGCTCGCACATTCTCAATGGCGTGCCGCTGGTCAATGGTGAAACGCCGTCCCTCGACCTCTTCCCAGAGCCGCCTCTTACCATTGCCGACTATCCGCTACGTACCGCCAACCGACTGCTCGGCACCCTGGTGCAGTTGTTGCCAGATCTGGTCTTCATGCTGATGCTGTGGCAACTGCGCCAACTGTTTCGCGGCTACCGCCACGGCCTGCTGTTCACCTTCGAGCAGATCCGCCGCTACCGGCAGATCGGAGTGCTGCTCTGCGTCTCCTTCCTCGTCGAGCTGATCCAGACCCCCTTGCTCGATACCGTCCTCACCATGAGCGGACCCGAGATACATGGCTCCGTCTCCATCAGCTCATCCGATTTCCGGCTACTGCTGGCGGGACTGATCGTACTGGCGCTGGCACTGGTCATGCGCGAGGCCAAACTGCTGGCCGACGAACAGCAACTGACGGTGTGAGGATCCTATGCCTATCATCATCCGGCTCGATGCCCTGCTGGCCGAGCGCAAGATGACCGCCCGCGAGCTGGCCCAGCGCATCAACATCACCGAGGCCAACCTCTCGATCCTCAAGAATGGCCACGCCAAGGCGGTGCGCTTCTCCACCCTAGAGGCCATCTGCCGTGAACTTAAATGCCAGCCCGGCGATCTGCTGGGCTACGAGCAGGAGCGCTAACCCCCTTATGAGTCGTCATATCACCCTGTTTGCCCTGTGGCTACTGCCGCTGTGGGCCTGCGCCGCCGATGGCGCGAGCGGCCCCCGCTACCTTATCGAGCAGGGCGCCAGTGCCAATGTGCTGCAAGTGCGCCTCACCATGCATGGCAAGCCCCCTTTTACCCTACTCCCCGCCCGCCAGTTGCCTGGCAGTACCGCGCCGGTTTCACCTGCGCTGGTCTGCCTTGCAGACAACCAGCCGGTTGCCCTCAACCAGCCCTTCTCTTGCAAAGAGATCGGCTGGCAGATCACGCTCACAACGGCTCCGACTGTGGGTGCTGATGCCTCGGCCCAACAGTCGCTGTTGTTTGCCCCCAACCAGTGGCTATTGACCGAATGGGGCAATCTGGTGCGCCAGCTTGGGAGCCGCCGAGGGGAGGTCTGTCTGCCGGATGGCAGTTGCCAATCGCTGCCAGATGTCAACCAGCCGCCGCTGATCCTGCCGTTTGGTCTGCAAACTGTGCCCGTCACCAAGCCGGAGCCGCGGCTGGTGCTGAGCCATGACGAGACCGCCAATCAGCTCGATCTGCCGGCCTTGCAGCAGCAACTGAATGAGATCATCGACTATCTGGCCTTCCAGCTCGATGTGGCTCCACCCACTCACCCGTGGCAACTGGTGTGGCTGGGGCGGGATGTGGCGACCCGCTCCCTCGGCGGCGCCGCCGGAGATCAGGTGTTTGTCGCCAACTACCCCACCATGAATGGCAAACCGACGCCACAGGCCCCCTTGCGCTTGCTACGCACTTCGGCCCACGAGGCGGTACACATCCTCAGCGCTCGCCGCTCCGAGCCGCAACCCACCTGGGTCAACGAGAGCCTCGCCGAGTACCTCGCCATCAAGGCACTGCGCCGCTTCCGGCTGCATCAGGTCACGGCAGTCAACGAGCTGGCCGAGCGGGGCAAACAGCTGCCCCATAGCGAGAGCAGCCTCTATCGGGCAGCTCGCGAGGTGATGGCGGGCGATCGCTCCTACTACCCGCTCTTTTACGTCAAAGGGAGCGCCTTCTGGGAAGTGCTGGAGCGGGAGCTGCAACACAATGATGTGATGCTGGCGCAACTATTGCCCCAATTGGGCTGGCTGCCGGATGGCCGCTTTGATACCGCATCCAATGAGCTGATTGCAGGCACCATCGGCTCGGATACCTGGCGCCGCCTCAGCCGCCTCTATCTTGGCGAGCAGCAGTAACGCCGCAAACCACAGCAACGAAAAAGGGAGAGCCGTGGCTCTCCCTTTTTCCAGGTGATGGTTCAGATAGACAGATATCAGGCCGGAGCACTCTCCTGCGCAGAGGGACGCAGCCGCAGGAAGAACACCGGCAAGACCACCAGCACCATCAGGAAGAAGATGCCGCCGCCCAGTGGCTCGAACAGCACACCGCAGAGTGCCATCAGAGCCGCCACCGTCATGCCAAGACCCAGCGCTGCGTAGAGGGACTGGGTCGGGATCAACTGCTCGGCCGGTAGCTGGCGGGTCATGAAGCGCACCGCCCCCAGATGGCTCACCCCGAAAGTGACCGCGTGGAGCAGCTGCCCCAGCACCAACACCCACAGCTCGGTCGACGCCCCCAGCAATACCCAGCGCACCACGCAACCGATGGCTCCGACGATAAAGAGGCTCTGCGCCCCGAAGCGTTGCAGGAAGCGCTTGTCGGCGGCGAACATGCAGATCTCGGCCACCACCCCGATCGCCCAGAGGTAACCGATGATGGTGCCGCTATACCCTTGCGCCTTCCAGTAGATGGCACTGAAACCATAATAGGCAGCGTGGCTCCCCTGCAGCAGCGCGGTCAGCAACAGGAAGCGGCGCACCGGCGCGCTGCGCAGGGTCGCCAGCAAGGATGCCTTGGCGCGCTCCCCCTGCACATCCTGTGGCGCGGGACTAAGTGGCAGCCAGCTGAGCAGCAGCATCAGCACCAGCCCCGCCACCATGGTGTGCAAAATCCAGTCGCTGCCGAAGTTGCCCACCAGCGCCCCTACCAGGGTCGAGGCAACGATAAAGGCAAACGAACCGCACAGCCGCACCTTGCCGTAGTCGATATGCGCCTGCACCACCATGCGGGTCGCCAGCGCCTCACCTACCGGCATCAGGGTCGGGTAGATAAAATTGGCGATCAGGGTCAAGCCCACCAGCCACCAGAGGTGATGGCTGAGATAGAAGCCAAGGAAGGCGATCAGGCTGAGCAGGGAGAGCAATCGGGTAACCGGCAGCAGATGGCCTGCCCCCTTGATCTGTCCCATCACCATCAGGTTGCCGGCAAAGCGGATCGCCATCCC
>NZ_CAWNZT010000294.1:0-47607 GCF_963878965.1 Aeromonas sp. HMWF015
TTTCATGTTTTGTATTGTCAACGTCTATGTGATAAAGAACACTGCTAATAATCCTTTTAATCTTTATCTTACTTTCATGTTCTAAAACTTCCATTTCGTTTCCTCAAATGACTATTAATAAATTGGAATTAGAATGTTCACTATTTTGTAGCAGCACGGATTGTGCAGCATTTGCATATTGACACCACCAGACAAGGCTACCGCCCCCTGAATCCCAGCCTCCAGTCTGCTGCTTTTTACCTGCGATTTGGCACTGGCTTGGCTCATGGCTGACTCCGACAAGAGGTTGCCAAGCGGCTATGTTACCGAACGGGGCTGGGGTGAAAAGCACAAGCGGGTCGTTTCCTGAGCAAGATCAATAAATTAATCATTAATGGGTTTAAATGTGGTCACTCAACCGCTTGGGCCCATCAGCGCAGATGGAAATCGGACAGTGAAATGGCAGTGTCGCCGTTTGTTGGCGGGCATTAAAAAACCCTATGGGCCCAAAGGCCCATAGGGTTTTTCTGCGGTGATTGTTGGTGTAGTGGTTATCTGGCTTGGCGTACCGGCACGGCGCGGGTGGTGGCCACTTCGTAGCGGCTCTGGCTTGTCGGAGCGCCCTTCTGGAACTGGCGTACCAGCCGGTCGAGATCGCTTAACTGATTTACCAGCTGGGTGATGCCGTGCACGGCGTGTTGGCTGCCGACGCTGGAGTCATCGGCCAGGGTCTTGATGCTGAGCACGTTGCGGTTGATCTCGGCGGTAACGTGGGACTGCTCCTGCACCGCCTGGGCAATCTGGCTACTGCCGGAGGCCACCTGCTGCAACATGTTGTTGATCTGCTGGAGTATGTTGCCGGTAGCGGTGGCCTTCTGCTGGCAACTGTCGGCAAGTTGGCAGCCCTTCTCCATCGCTTGCTCAGCCTCGCCAGAGCTGTTTTGCAGCTCGGTGATCATCTTCTGGATCTCGCTGGTCGAGGATTGGGTCTTGATGGCGAGGGTCCGGATCTCGTCGGCCACTACCGAGAAGCCGCGACCCGCTTCGCCAGCCCGGGCCGCTTCGATGGCGGCGTTAAGGGCCAGCAGGTTGGTCTGGTTGGCGATGTTGTTGATCACATCGAGGATGCCGTCGATATCGCGGCAGTGGCCGACCAGCGCACTGATCACGCTCTTGGAGGTGATCAGCTCGCTGTTCATGCCTGCCACGGCAGCTACGGTTTCGGCCACGCTACTGTTGCCGCTCTTGAACAGCACGGCCGTTTTATCCAGCAGGCTGGAGGAGTCAGTCGAGCTTTGTGACACCTCGCGAATGGATTCCGACATTTCGGTCACGGCAGTGGCTACCTGATTGGTTTCGGCCTGCTGCTGCTGCAGGTTGTCGGTGATGGATTCGGCGTTGCGCAGATCCCCCTCGGCGGCCTGCAGGATCTTGCTGCAAGTCTGCTGGGTGCGGGCCAGCACGGCGTTGAACTCGGCCTGATTCATTACCATCGAGAGTTCTATGGCGGCGATATTGTCCACCTTGTTGGTGTAGAGCAACTGCATCAGCGGGTTGTCAAAGCGGCTGCGGGCCATCTTGTTGAGCTTGCCGAGGCGACGGGAGAGGGCATTCAGGGTGATGGCCGCTATCGCCAGCGGCAGGGCGGCCAGCGCCAGTTGCCAGTTCATATCGTGGCTGTAGCCCAGGGCAAACATGGCGAGCAGGCTCAGCAGCAGACAGAGGTTGATAGCCAGGGTATGGGAGAAGGTGGGCAACTTGAGCGCCAGCGGCAGCTTGTTGTTGCGCAGGTCGGCATAGACCTTCTCGGCCCGCTGTTTGATCTCCTCGCTCGGGGCGGTGCGCACCGACTGATACTCCACCACCCGGCCGCTGGCATCCTTGATGGGGGTGACAAAGGCGCTGACCCAGTAGTGATCGCCATTCTTGCAGCGATTTTTCACCGGCCCCATCCAGCTCTTGCCATCCCTGATGTGACCCCACAGATCGGCAAAGGCCTGTTTCGGCATGTCAGGATGACGCACCAGATTGTGGTGCTCCCCCTTCAGCTCGTCGAGCGAGAAGCCTGCAATATCGCAGAACTCATCGTTGGCGTAGGTGATGCGGCTCTCCAGATCCGTGGTGGAGATCAGGCTCTGGTGGTCTGGATAGAGACGTTCTCTTTGGGTAACCGGTTGATTGATTCTCATGGCCTTGCTCCCGAGCTGTGGTGGTTGAATTTTGATCTGCATCAAGACATCTGCAAGGGGCGGGCCAGCTGGCAAAAAATAATGATTGATGTGTTATTAGCGAGGTTTGGAGAGGAAAAACGCGTGGTTGTTTGCAATATGCAACGGATCTGACGGAGTGTGCCTCTGCGGCATCTGCAATTTGCAACCTATTCTGGGCAAGCTCATAAGCTTGGAGCCAGCAGCTTGATGAGAAGGAACCATGAACCGACGGGGCATCCGCTGCCCCGCCAGAGATCAGGGGAGAGGGTCGGGAGCGGGTGAGGAGGGGGCGCTGACGAGCTGCATCACTTCAATCTGGATACCCTGCACCAGCACGGTTTTCAGATCCTGCAGGTACTCCTCCAGCGGCGACTCTTGCAGCAGTTGGGCGAGCTCGTTGCCCACCGGGGTGAGCCGGTAGTAGAGCAGGGTGATGTTGTTCTGCTTGCACTGCAGCCGCCAGCGCTGGTTGCCAAACTCCAGCTCGACCCCATCGGCGGGCAGCGGGCCGGACTCCAGCTCCGCGCGATGCAGCAGTCCCAGCTCAAACAGTTGCAGCAGGGCGTTGTAGGGCAGTCGGTATTTGCCAAGGCCAAGGCGCGTTGCCTTGGCGCGACTCAGCAGGGTGGCCCCCTTGTGCAGCCCCAGCAGCAGTCGCTGCTCGTCGCTGCCGGTGTAGTGGCAAGTCAGTGAACAGATGCGCTGAAACAGCTGGGCCTCGCGCTGGGTCATCTCTTTGAGGGTGGCGAGCGCCCGTATGGAGAAGCGGCCCGGGGTGGCGACTTCCAGCGCGAAGATCCGCCCCCATAGCTGCTGCATCGGCACCATGCTGATATCTTCCGCCAGTTGCAGGAAGCGGGTCAGCCAGTCGCTGTCCATCTCGCCGCCAGCAGCGGTCTCTTCGCAGTGGCGGGAGGCCATCACCATGATGGCTTCCAGATTGCGCTGGCGAGCGGCCTGATCCGCCAGATGGCGAAAGGTGGCGCGCTGTTCGAAGGTGCTGTCGCTGTTGCGGGTGAGCATGCCGTCGATGCCGCGACTGCGGGCCAGACGCAGGGTCTGCTCCTGGCTGCTCAGGATCGAACTCTCTTTTTTCGGGGGGGGGAGGTCTGCCATGCTGACTCCATTCGCACAGGTTCTGGAGCTGAATGTTACTCCAACCGGGATGCCAAGATAACAAAGCGGCCTCCGTGGAGGCCGCTTTTTTTGCAATGAGAGGATTACTCCTCGTAGACGCTCACCTCGACCGCTTCCATCGAATAGGAGGCGGTGGCCATCTCGTGGCTGGAGCTGACAGTGCGCATCTTGCCTTTCACCCAGATGGCATCCCACAGATCATCCACCGGTGCACCCTTGGGGTAGCTCACATAGATCACCTGATTGGTGGGGGGCGGCGGCACATGGATGCAGGCACCGAAGTAGGGCACCAGCAGGAAGGCGGTGATCTTCTTGGCGTCCCCTTCCAGCGGCACCACGAAGCCCGGAATGCGCACATCCTGGTTGTCCAGCTTCTTGTTTACCCCACCCACCGGTTGCGGCACCGACATGGGATCTTCGTGATTGACCTGGGGTGGTGGCAGCAGTTTCTCCCCTTCCGGGATGAGCACATCCCAGTCGATGGTCTTGTAATCGGCGGCCAGGGCGGGCAACACCAGCAGGCTGGCGAGCAGCGCCACAATTTTCCACTTCATCATCTGTCCTTCTGTTTCGATTTTGGGCGTCTCGCTAGACGCGAATGCTCATGCCATCGCTCAGGCTGTAGCGGTAAGCGCGGGCAGCAGGAAGCAGGCCGATCACCATGCCTGCCAGCCAGACTACCCCCAGCAACTGCCACTCGTAGGTGCTCGGCAGCCCCAGACTCAGTTGCAGGCCATAGTGGCTGAGCAGCCAGGGCGAGGCAAGCCCCTGCCCCAGATAGAGCACTGCGACCCCGAGAGCGATGCCAACCGTGGTCAGCGCCATCGCTTCCAGCGCCAGCAGCAGGAACAGATGGGCAGGGCCCGCACCGAGGGATCGCAAGATGGCGAGCTCCCGGCGCCGCTCGTTAAGCCCCGCCAGCAATGTGGTCAGCATGCCGATCAGGCCCGCCACCACCACGAAACCGGCGATCACCGACAGCGCGGTTTCCGCCACGCTCATCAGGCTCCACAGCTCCTGCAGGGCGGCCCCCGGCAGGAGCGCCATCAGCGGCTCTTTGGGATAGGTGTTGACGCTACGCTGCAGCTGGAACGCCAGGATCCGGTTGCTCAAGCCCACCATAAAGGCGGTGATGGTTTTCGGGGTGAGATCCTGCGCCAGCGCCTGCTCCGGCGTCACGTTCTTGCTGTGGCGGCCGGTATCCCAGCCCAGATGGATCGCCTCTATCCCCGCCAGCGGCACATGGATGGTGCGATCAATGGGCGTGCCGGTCGGCGCCAGAATGCCCACCACCTTGAACGGCAGGTTGTCGTGCTGGCTGAACGAGGTGTTGCCAGCGCCGTGGGCGATGACGATGGATTGGTCAAGGTGATAGCCGAGCTTCTCGGCCACCTGGGCGCCAAGCACGGCTTCAAACGGCGTCTCAAACGGCCGCCCCTCGCGCATTTGCAGCGACTGTTGCTGACCGTACTTCAGGTGAGTGAAGTAGTCCCCATTGGTGCCGAGCACCCGAAATCCCTTGTGGGAGTCGCCAAGGGAAAGCGGGATGGTCCAGGCGACGCCCGGTTTCTGTTTGATGGCCTGATAGGAGTCCCACCCCACGTTGTTGGTGGGGTTGCCGATGCGAAACACCGAGTAGAGCAGCAGGTTCACCTGACCGGAGCGGGCGCCGACGATGAGATCGGTCCCCGAGACGGTGTTGGAGAAACTTTCGCGGGCCTGGGTGCGCACCCGCTCCACCCCGAGTAGCAGGGTGACGCTGATGGCGACGGCCAGCAGGGTTAGCCCGGCGGTAAGGCGGCGGGCCCAGAGACTTTGCAGGGCGAGCTTTAGCATGATGCCCTCCGGTTGAGCTGTTGCAGGTTTTCGACCCGCGGGAACAGGGGTTCGAGATAAGGGTCGTGGCTGACGAAGATCAGGGTCGAACCCTGCTTGTCGCACTCCTCGAACAACAGCTTGATAAAGGCCGCCCGGTTGTCGGTGTCGAGGGCCGAGGTGGGCTCGTCGGCGATCACCAGTGGCGGCGAGCCGATCAGCGCCCGCGCGGCGGCAACCCGCTGCTGCTGGCCGATGCTGAGGGCATGGACGGGACGATGCAGCGCGTCGTCCGGCAGTTGCAGCTCCGCCAGCAGACGGCGCGCCTCCTGCTCCGGACTCCCTTGCAGGCGGGCCCGTTTGGCGGGCGAAAAGGTGAGGGCAGCGGTCACGTTGTCCTGCACCGAGAGAAAGGGCAGCAGATTGAACTGCTGGAAGATATAACCCAGATTGGCCGCCCGGAAGTGGTCACGGGCACGGCCAGAGAGCCGGGCCAATGGTTGGCCCAGCACCTCCAGGGTGCCGTGGTTGGCGGTCTGGATCCCGGCCAGCAACCCGAGCAGGGTCGACTTGCCGGAGCCCGATGGGCCCTTGATAAAGACCCGCTCACCCTCGCGGATGGTGAGGGCGGGCAGATCGAGTACAGCGTCGCCACCTGGCCAGGCAAAGGCCAGATCGCGGATCTCAACCACGGCTTTTTTCATGGCGTTACCAGCTCAGCTTGTTGGCGGATGGGGTCAGCTCGCCTGCGGTCTGGCCGGTGGGCAGGATCCCCTGCACGCTCAGCTTCTCAAGGCTCGGATAGACGCTGAACAGGGTCGCCTCAAGGCCGGTCAGTTTGGCCGGTGTGGCGCAGGTGTAGGTGTACATGGCGCCCATATCGGCGTGACCCGCTTCGTCATGATCATGGTGGTGTTCATGTTCGTCGCTGGCAGCCTTGTCATGGTCATGGTCATGGTCATGGTCATGGTCATGGTCGTGATCATGCTCTTCTTTGGCAGCTTGCAGCTCCTGCTGGGTCAGTTTGCAGCCAGCGGCCGGGTCGAAGCGGAACAGGGCATCAGGCTGCTGGAGGCGGGCGACCGCCTTGGCATACTGCGCCTTCTCTTCATCGCTCTTGGCGGCGTGCTCGAAGCCCACCAGATCGGCTGCAGGTGCCTGCAGCTCGATCATCAGTTGGTCACCATCGACCACCAGATTGAGGTGGCCGTGGCCATGCTCGTGGGCGCCGTGGCTGTGGCTCTCGTGTTCGTCGTGATTTGCGTGTGCGCCAAAGGCCGCTGCGGCCAGCAACAGAGTAACTGCTTTCATCTTTAATCCTTTTTCAAAATAAATAGCTAAATTAAACAAAGGGATAGAGAGAAGCAGAGGCGGGCGGCGCGCGGATGGCATAGCTGTGAAGCGTGGCGGTATCCGCCGAGCGTTGCATGGTTGCAATAACAGGCAGAACAGAGGTCGAACCGGGGAAACAATAGGGGGTAGCGGTGATGACCTGCTTGCCATCCAGATGGAGGGCGCAAATCAGGCAGTGATGGTCATCGTGGCCGGGCAGGGCGGATTCAAACTGGTGCCGGGCAAGGGCAGGCTGCAGCCATAACCAGCCCAGCAGCAAGATCCAGATTTTCAGCTTGATACGACCCATAGACCCTTATGGAAAGGGCGCCATCAGCGCCCTTTCTCTCTGACTTAGAGATGGGACTTGATGAGCCCCATCACGGTAGCAATGTTGTTGGCATCGAGCTGGCCATCTTTGGCAAACAGCACCTTGCCCTCTTTATCCAGCAGGATGATCGCCGAGCTTTCCGGCGTCAGATCCCAGGCGTTGCGCGCCATGCCCTTGGCATCCAGCACCATGGCGGACCAGGGGAACTCTTTCTTGCTGTCCTCGGCACTGCTCTTCACGAAGCCGGAGGTACCCCAGATGGCGTCATTGCTGTTGATGACGGTAACGGTCTGGTACTTGTCTTGCGGCAGCTTGGCGGCCTTGATCGCCTCGATCATCGGGGCGTTCAGCTCCTTGGCACTGGAGCGACCGGCAATATGCTGGATCAGGAACACCTTGCCGGTGAGCGAGGTGCTCTGCCACGGCTGGTAGCCGATATCCTTGCCGTTCAGTACCAGCTCACCCTTGTCGCTGATATTGACCAGCGGAACCGGGTTGCCATCCTTGAAGTTGTGAGCAAAGACCAGAGATGGCAGCAGCGCCAAAGTAAGTACGAGATGTTTCATCCTGATGACACTCCATTTGTTATGTTATAACGAGTTTCGGATTGAGGGAATGGGCGAGCTTCATCCTAAACTGATCGGATCTGTTTAAAAAGTGTTAAATAAGATCGCGATTCAGAAGCGTCGGCGCCCCGCCAGTCAGGGGGTTTGCTGGCAAGGGCGGCTAGGATGGCATGACATCGATAAAAATCAATGAATTGGCTGCTGGTCTGAGCTGTCTGCGTCAGTAGAGCGACTCGCTGATGAGGGGGATCTTGGCCATGGTCATCTGCTGGGCCAGCAGGGACGAGCCGGTCAGCAGCACATGGCGCTGATTGTTGATCACCACCACATCACCGGGTACGCCACTGTCTGCCGTAATGGCCAGCCAGGCAGGGGAGACGCTGCCGATGCTGATATCCGGATAGATGATGCTGAGCACATATTGCGGCGCCAGCTCCGCCAGCAGACTGGCCATCAGCAGCGCCTTCTCGTCGCTGTCGGCCTTGTTATCTTGCAGTGCCTGCAGCGGCGGCGCGAAGTGATCCAGCTGCTCCGGCTGGGTCGGGATGGCGTTCAGCCACTCCTGCAGCAGGCTGACGCTGGTGGCGAGATCCTTGGCGGCAAACTGCTGTGCCAGCGGCTTTAGATGCCCCTTGAAGTGGTAGAAGAGCTGGGAGTAATCGGGTCGCACGCAAGGCAGCTTGCGATTGGCCGGATGGACGCAGGGTATCACCCTCATCTGGTAGAAGGCATCCTCCTGATACTGCTGGTAGGCTTGCCAGAACAGCAGCGATTCCATGCTGTCGTCCCGCAGGGTGAAGGCCTGCTCCAGATTGCGAAACTTGGTGGCGGTTTCGGGGCTGCTCTGATTGATCAGGTTGATGCTGTTGTAGAGCCGCGGGCTGATGTAGGCGTAAAGGGTCTCCAGCGGATTGGTGAGAGAGGCCTTCAGCAGGCTCATCTCGTGGCGACTGGCGGCCATCACCTGATCGTCGGTGGTCAGCTGGAAGTGCTTGCGCTGGCCATCGGTGGATTGCCACTGCCAGCTCATGTTGATTTCGCTGGCGTTGCTTGTAGCACCAAGAGTGGTGCAGAGAGTGAGGCTGAGCAACAGCGCGGGGGTCAGCTTCATGGTGGTGCTTCCTGCCGTGGACGATAATTAACAACTAGGTGAGCCGGCACCACTTTGGTGATGTTTCGTTTTGTGATCTGGATAACAGATTGATGTGACTTTTAATTTAATTGTGAAATTAAGTCACTCTGGAGGAGTTATGAAGCCTTGGATCATAGTGCTGTCGGGGTTGCTCAGCCTGCCAGCCATGGCGGGTCAGGTGATTGTCAACAAGGGGATGTCCGTTGCGGATACCTTTGCCCTGCGCGATCAGTTGGCGCGCGAACACGAATGGCAGGAGTGGCTGCGCTACCAGCAGGCCATCAAGTGGCTGGAGGTATTGCCAGTCAACTGCGAGCTGATGAGCCAGCCGGGCGGCGGCTATCGCTGTGGCGGTCATTACTATCGTCCCTACCAGAAAGATGGCCGTGAAATATACATTCAGGGCAATCCTGCCGAAGATGCAGCCGGTCAGCTGCCGCAAACACCAACAAAAAAGGCGCCATAAGGCGCCTTTTTTTACAAACCGAGTGACGCTTACTTGGCAGCGTAACGCTCGGCAGAGGTCTTGATCTCGGCTTCGGCAGCGGCCTTGTCGCCCCAACCTTCCACCTTGACCCATTTGCCCGCTTCCAGCTCTTTGTAGCGCTCGAAGAAGTGCTGGATCTGGGCTTTCAGCAGTTCCGGCAGATCGTTCACATCCTGGATGTGGTCGTATTGCTTGGTCAGCTTGGAGTGCGGTACAGCAACGATCTTGGCATCTTCGCCAGATTCGTCGGTCATCTTCAGCACGCCAACCGGGCGGCAGCGAATGACGGAACCGGCCAGCAGCGGGTAGGGGGTCGGAACCAGTACGTCGACGGGGTCACCATCCAGAGAGAGGGTCGCGTTCACGTAGCCGTAGTTGCACGGATAGAACATCGGGGTAGACATGAAGCGATCGACGAAAATAGCACCGCTGTCCTTGTCGACTTCGTATTTGATCGGGTCGGCATTCTGCGGGATTTCGATGATGACATAGATATCGTCGGGCAGGCTCTTGCCAGCCGGTACCAGGTTCAGGCTCATGATAATTCCTTCGTTGTTAGTATCAGGTTTGCAGGCCGATATTATAGCGATGTGATGTTAAATGACCATATTTCAGCGGCTATCGCTAACAAAGAAGGGGGATGTTTCCGGTTTGCGGCGCTTTGATGTGTGCGGGATGCAACAAAACGGCTGTTTTGATGCCCTCCCGCTGACCTTGGTCACCGGCAGGGCATGTGGAGTTGCGAGCAAAGAGGGTCAGAGCGAGTAGGGGAGTCTCGACTCGTTGACCAGTCGCGACAGGGCTGTCACTACATGAGGGTCAAACTGGGTGCCGGAGCGGGACTGGATATACTCCATGGTCTGCGCCAGCGTCCAGGGCTCCTTGTAGGGGCGCTTGCTGAGCAGGGCATCGAATACATCGACTACCGCCACAATCCGCGCCGACAGCGGGATCTGCTGGCCAGCCAGCTGCTGCGGGTAGCCCTTGCCATCGAAGTGCTCATGGTGGCCCCGGGCGATCTCGGCGCCGAGAGAGAGGTAGCTGGTTCCCTCCACCATTTCACCCGCCTTGTGCAGGATATTGGCGCCGATGCCGGCATGCTGCTCCATGATGGCCCGCTCTTCCGGGTCGAAACGGCCGGGCTTGTGCAGGATATGATCCGGGGTGCCCACTTTGCCCACATCGTGCAGGATGGAGGCCATGCCGATCATCTCGACAAACTCCGGGGTCAGCTGCTCAGGATAGGCCGCCATCTTCTTCAATTCGGCCACGATGGCATCCGAGAGCTTCTGCACCCGCAAGACATGCTCGCCGGTGTCGGAGTCGCGAAACTCCGCCAGCGCCGCCAGCGCCACCACGGTGGCCTCCTGGGCGCGCAACAACTGGTTGTAGAGATAGAGGTTGTCGTAGGCCGCCGAGATGCGCTGGCAGAAGACATCCAGCAGATCGCACTCGAGGGGATCGAGAGGCTGGGTCGGGGTAAAACTCAGCACGAACTCGCGACCATTCTGGGCGGCGATATAGAGGGAGTCCTGCGGGTGTTCAAAGCTGTTGCAGCGCGCCGCCAGTGCCTTCATGACCGAGTCATTGAGGGTGGGAAAGTCGGTGATCTTGCCATCATCCAGCAGAGTCTCGTAGTCGCCGGTGGCGGCGAGGATCTCCAGCCCCTGTTCGCCGGGACGGCGCTCGGCGCAGATAGCCCCTTCGGTGCCCACATCGAGAATGGCGCTGATCTGTTTCAGCACGCCGGAGGCAAACTCCTTGAGTGAATGAAGATGGTAGAGATCGCCCGCCCCTTCCAGAATTTTGCCGAGCCCCTGCCGGCTCTTGTCGATGGCACTGAGGGTTTCGTATGAACGTAGGGATGCGATGACGGTGGTGTAAAGCTTTTGTACCGTCAGTTCGGTCTTGGTCTTGTAGTCATTGATGTCGTAATCGAGGATCACCCGTTGCTCGGGGGCTTGGCCGGGTTGGCCGGTACGCAGCACGATCCGCACCAGCGAGTTGTGCATTTCGTTGCGGATCCGGTGCACCAGCCGCAGACCTGCATCTTCGGTCTCCATCACCACATCGAGCAGGATCAGCGCAATCCTGGGATTGGCCTCCAGCATACGGCCAGCCTCGGCGCCGCTGTAGGCATTGAGCAGCTCCAGCGGGCGGGATTTGTAGTGAATGTTGGAGAGGGCCAGGCGGGTGGCATGATGGATATCCGGCTCATCATCCACGATCAGCACTTGCCATGGGTTGAGTGCCTTGGGGACCACGACCTCCTCATCATCGAGTTCGATGATGTCGTCGTCCAGCAAGATATCGTCCTTGTCTTGGGCACTGCTCATATCGGTTACGCCTCCGGCGCTCAATGAGTATGTGAACAGTATGCACGATCACATCCGCTAGGATCATCAGGATAAGCAGATATCGTGAGCTGGCTCGGCCTCTTTATCGCTACTCGAAAGGTTCCAGATATCCCTGGATCGACTTCTTCAACCAGGCCAACACCTTGCCGTGATAGGCGTTTTCCGCCAGATAGACCCCGTAATCCCGCCACTGCAGGCTGAACTTGTGTTTCAGGGTCAGCAGGGAGCCTTGTCGCAGCTGACTCTGGATCAGTGGCGAGGGGAGCACTGCCCAGCCCAGTCCGTCCAGCACCGCATTGCGCATCAACTCGAAGCTGGAGAGGCCGATATGCTGGCCTCCCACAGGTAGCAGGCTTTTTACCGAAAATTCATCTACATACGAGAGGGTGACCTGGGTGTGATCGGTCAGATCCTGCTGTTTGACCCGCTTCAGTCCGGCCAGCGGATGGCTGGGTGCCACCACCATCAGAGTGCGGATCGGGTTGAGCACGTCGATATTGAGGCCGCTGCGCTCCTGATCTTCGGTAATAAGGCCAAAGGCGGCATCGACGAATCCCTCTTCCACCAGCGCCGGCAGTTCGGGTGGGGAGGCGAGCACCAGCGAGATACTGGTGCCGGGAAACTGATTGTGCAGGCTGGCCAGCATCTCGCGCCACACCGGTTCGGGAATCGCGTCATCGCGGGCGACTCGCAGCGCCACTTCGGCCCCCGAGGCGTAATGTTTGCACTTCTGCTGCAGGCTGTTGGCTGCCTGTAGCAGGCGGGTGCAATCATCCAGCACCAGCTCGCCGATTTCGGTCAGGCGACTCTGATTGGCACCTCGTTCAAAAAGTTCGACGCCAAGCTCAACTTCCAGCGCCGCGATGGAGGTGCTGACGGCGCTGCGGCTTTTGCCGAGACGACGGGCGGTATTGGCAATAGAGCCGCTATTGGCTGACTCTACAAAGAGTTCTATCTGATATAGCTTCATGTTTTACAGGCTGTGGCGGAGTTTTTCACCATCACCTTAGCGTGCCGAACCAAGGCAAGGCAAACCTGTGGCGTCGGAATAATCGACGCTGAGCGATTGTCGCGAGTTGCTTCTCCCCGTTTACCATCTCTCTCGTCGAAGCAACAAAGGCATCTTATATGTTATTAAGTCGTATGTTTCTGGCCCGGCTGTTTTTGACCGGTGCCATCGTGACCGAGGTCGCCGGTACCTCCAGCATGGCCATGATCCCCGAGCAGGGAGCTGGCTGGATGAACTACATCCCGATGTGGCTGTTGATCGGTTTCTCGTACTGGTTGCTGGCGAAAGCCGCCAAAACAATCTCCATTGGTATTGCGTTTGCGCTCTGGGAGGGGCTCGGGATCACCCTGATCACCATAGTGTCGGTCATGTTCCTTGGTTACGATGTGACCGTTCAGGAGCTGATTGGCCTGGCTCTCGCGATAGTGGGGATTGTTATGGTGACCATAGGGGAGACCCATGATGAGCCCGCAGACAAGTCAGTAGAAGCGGAGGCCACAGCATGAGTCCGTTTGTGATTGTACTGGGGGCCGCACTGATCGATATCGGCGCCAACATGGCCATCAACCGCTCCAAGGGTTTTCGTTACAAGGGGTGGGGCTTCCTGGGGATCATGCTGGTACTCGGCGCCTTTACCCTGCTCTCGGAAGCGGTAAGTGGCGGCCAGATTGACCTGGCTGTTGCCTACGCCACCTGGGGGGCTATCGGCATCGTCGGTACGGCGCTGGGTGGTTTGCTCTTCTTCGGTGAGCGGCTCAAGCCCATCGGCTGGGCTGGCATGATGGTGATGGCGCTGGCTGTCGTTATGCTGACTACCGCCTGATAACCTGAAGCAATAAGAAAAGCCGCCCGGTAGCAACCGGGCGGCTTTTGTTTGGCTGATTGCTTGGTCGCTGCAGGCTCAGCGCAGCGCTTCGTAGAGCTCCAGCGGCAGGCCGTCGGGGTCGGCGAAGAAGGTAAAGCGTTTGCCGGTCAGCTCGTCCACCCGCACCGGCTCTACCTCGACCCGATGGGCCAGCAGGTGGGCGATGACCCGGTCAAGGTCGCAGACCCGAAAGGCGAGATGGCGCAGGCCGCACGCCTCGGGCCTGGAGGGGCGCTCGGGAGGCGAGGGGAAGCTGAACAGCTCCAGCTGGCTGCCGTCCGGCAGGGCCAGATCCAGTTTCCACGACTGGCGTGCCTCGCGCAGGGTCTCGGCGATGATGGGCAGCCCCAGCACCTCGTGGTAGAAGTGGCGTGAGCGTGGGTAATCGCTGGCGATGATGGCCACATGGTGGATGGCGTCAAACAGCGGAAAGGTCATGGTGTTTCCTTGTCAGCAGCATAGTGAACGGGCAGCCTGCACTGCCCGTGTCGTTGATCTAGTTGAAGAAACCGCCGAACCAGTCATCCAGCGCACTACGCGGCGATGCACTGCTGGCGCAACCGGCCGGGGAGCCCATGGTGGAGGCTTTGGCCGGCACCTGCAGGCTGCCCGGGCAGTCGCTGGTGACGCGGGTGCCGCTGGCGCGGGAGAAGTTGGCCCAGGTGACCCCTTCCGGCATCTTCAATCCCAGACTGTTGACGCCGCGCTGGCTCATGTAGCCGCTAAAGAGCTGCAGGGCACCGCTGGCACCGGTCAAACCCGCCGGGGTGTTGTCGTCGCGACCGACCCAGATACTGACCAGCTCGTTGTTGTCCATCCCGGCAAACCAGGAGTCGCGCAGCTCGTTGGTGGTGCCTGTCTTGGCCGCCATGGTGGCGCCGGGGAACTTGGCACTGAGCGCGCGGGCTGTGCCCTGACTCACCGTCTTGGTCATGGCGAACAGGGTCAGCCAGCTTGCTTGCTGGTCGGTGACCCGCTTGGCGGTCTGATCATGCTGATAGAGCAGGCTGCCATCACCGTTGATTACGGCGCGAATGGCCGACAGCGGCTGGGTCAGTCCCTGATTGGCGATGGGCAGATACATCTGGTTCACCTCCAGCGGGGAGAGGGCAACCGCCCCCAGCACCAGCGACGGATAGGGCTGGATCTCCTGCTGGACTCCCAGCTTGTGCAGGGTATCGACAACCTTCTCCAGCCCCACCTGCAGACCCAGATTGACGGTCGGCACGTTGAGGGAGCTGGCCAACGCATCCATCAGCGGCACGCTCTGGCGGAACTTGCGATCGTAGTTTTGCGGCGTCCAGACCTGACCATCCTGACCGCGAATACGGATCGGCTGATCTTTAAGCGGGGTCGCCAGCGTCAGGCCGTTGGAGAGGCCGGTGAGGTAGACCGCCGGTTTCACCAGCGAGCCGATCTGGCGGCGGGCATCCAGCGCCCGGTTGAACCCGGCGTAGCGGGGATCGCGACCGCCCACCAGCGCCACCACTTCGCCCTTATGCCAGTCGGAGACCACCATGGCCGCCTCCAGCTTCTTCTTGCCGCGCAGTTTTTCGATATCGGCGAGGCCCGATTCGACCGCCCGCTCGGCCGCATGCTGGGCGATGGGGTCGAGGCTGGTGAAGATCTTGAGGCCAGACTGCTTGAGCAGATCTGAGCCGAAGCGGCTCTGGATCTCCCGCTTGAGCAGTCCCATAAAGGCCGGGGTGCGACCATAGCTCATCTGGCCGCGGGCGATGATGCCGAGGGGCTGGCGGCTGGCCAGCTCATATTCGGCCTGAGTCAGGCTGCCGTGATCCATCAGCAGCTTCAGCACCAGATCACGGCGGGTTTTGGCACGCTCCGGGAAGCGCCAGGGATCGTAATAGGAGGGGCCTTTGACCAGACCGACCAGCAGGGCGACCTGATCGATATCCAGCTCGTTGACCGGAATGCCGAAGTAGAAGTAGGAGGCGAGGCCGAAACCGTAGACCCCTTGCGAGAAGTTCTGCCCCAGATAGACCTCGTTGAGGTAGGACTCCAGAATCTCGTCCTTGCTGTAGCGATAGTCGATCAGCACCGCCATATAGGCTTCCTGCAGTTTTCGCCACAGGCTGCGTTCACGGGTCAGGAAGAAGTTTTTGGCCAGCTGCTGGGTCAGGGTACTGCCCCCCTGCACGGTACGACCCGCGATCAGGTTGGCGAACATGGCGCGCATGATGGCCACCGGCGAGACGCCGCCATGCTGGTAGAAGTCGCGATCTTCGGTGGTGAGCAGGGTCACCAGCAGGCTGTCGGGCACTTCGGCGATACGTACCAGCAGGCGATCTTCCCGATCTTCGGTATTGAGGCGATCGAGCAGCACCGGGTCCATCTGGGCGTAACCGAGCTGGCGCTGGTTCTCCAGTGACTGGATCCCCTCAAGGCGCGGGCCGTTGAAGGTGAGGCGCAGGCCACGGGCTCCGTCGGCGCCGTCATAGAACTCGAACGGACGGCGAATCAGCTCGATGCGGTTGCCGTTGATGGTGTATTCACCCGGCGTGTGAGGCTGGCGCACCTGCTTGTAGCTCAGCATGTTGAGCTCGCGCAGCATCTGGTCCCGCGACAGGCGCTGGCTGGGGTAGAGCTCCAGCGGGCGGCTGTAGACCATCACCGGCAGCTGCCACTTCTCGCCATCGAAGCGCTCGCGCACCTTGGTATCGAGGTAGATGCCAAACACCACCATAAAGGCCGCCACCACCAGGGAGAGCTTGAAGCCAAGCCAGAACAGCTTGCGCCAGATGGTGCGTTTGGGCGCTGCCTTCTTGGGGGCACGCTTGCGTCGTTGGGTTGCCATAAATCCTCTTTGCTTTCCTTTCTACTTGTTATGTCGCATTCGCGAACGTTCGAGCGGGATTAACCCGTCGAACCTAGATGCCCATCTTCTTTTTGGTAACTTTGGTCGGCATCGCCTCCAGCGGATTATCCGGCCAGTAGTGGCGGGGATAGCGCCCCTTCATCTCTTTTTTCACCTGCTCGTAGGAGCCAGCCCAGAAGGCAGCCAGATCGGCGGTGATCTGCAGCGGCCGCTGGGCGGGGGAGAGCAGCTCCACCACCAGCGGCACCCGGCCATCGGCCACGCAGGGGGTCGAACCTTGCCCGAACATCTCCTGAATACGCACCGGGATCACCGGTGCCTGACCCGGCTGATAGCGGATCCGCACCCGGCTGCCAGTGGGCGCCGCAAAGTGGCTCGGCAGCGCCTCGTCCAGCCGCTTGGGCAACGGCCAGGGCAGGGATTGGCGCAGGATGTCGCCGAGGTTGAGCTTTTTCAACTGCTCCAGCCGGGTCATACCGCTCACCGCTGGCAGCAGCCACTGTTCCAGCGTGGTCAGCAAATTTTCCTCATCCATCGCGGGCCACTTCTCATTGGGCAGCCAGTCGCGGGCGCAGCGCAGACGGGCCAGCAGCCCTTCGCTGCTCTCGTCCCACGGCAGCACATGCAGCCCCTTGCGGCGAATGCCTTGCAGCAGGCAGCGCCCTTTCTGCTCGTCAGAGAGTTCGGTCTGCGGTCGCTGGCTCAGCACCAGTTCGCCGATCACCTGCTGGCGTTCGGCGCGCACCCGCTCTTCCCGTTCATCCCAGTCGAACCACTGCCGTTCGCTGACCAGTTCCGGCAGCAGGCGTACCAGCTCGTCCAGATCGACCGGTTCGGCGATAAAGATGCGGCTGCCGCGATCGTTCTGCCCCATTTCGATAGCGATAAGGGCTGCTTGTCCCTGACAGGGATGACCTTCTACCAGATCGCAGCTCACCCCACCACTGAGTTGATAGCGACTGCCGCTGCGCAGCTTGCCGATGCGATCCGGCCAGGTGAGGGCGCAGAGCAGCCCCAGCCACTGGCCCTGTGCATTGGCAGGGCGGGCGCCAAGCCGTTCAAACCAGCGGGCAGCGTTCTGGCGCAGGGCGTTTTGACGGCGGTGGAACAGCACAGAGAGGCGCTCCGATCCTCGCAGATCTTCTTCCTGCAACGCCACCAGATAAGCAGCATCGGCGACAATCCCTGTCAGACCCTCGGATTCCAGCTCGCGGGCGCGCAGCAGCATGCGGGCGAGGCGAGGGTGGGTACCGAAGGCGGCCATGGCGCGGCCAGCGGGAGTGAGTTGTTGCTCACCCTCCGGCTTCATGGCACCAAGGGCCACCAGCAGCCGCTGGGCACTGGCCACCGCAGCGGCGGGGGGCATGTCCAGCAGCGGCAGATCTTCCACCTTGGCCCCCCACTGGGCGGCGTCCAGCAGCAGACCGGTCAGCTCCTGAGTGAGAATATCTGGCGGGCTCTGCTCGGCGAGCCGCTCCTGCACCTCGCTGCTCCAGAGCCGGTAGCAGACGCCGGGGCCGAGACGACCGGCGCGACCGGCCCGCTGGGTGGCGGAGGATTTGGCTATCTGGCGGGTCTCCAGTCGGGTGACGCCGCTTTTCAGATCATAGGAGGCCCGTCGTTCCAGCCCGCTGTCGATCACCACCGAAATCCCCTCGATGGTGAGGGAGGTCTCCGCCACATTGGTGGTGAGCACCAGCTTACGGCGGCCCGCTGGTGCCGGTTCGATGGCCGCCTGCTGGGCCGCCATATCGAGGCGACCGTAGAGGGGGGCGAGGGTCACGTCGTCCGGCAGTTTGTCTGCCAACCACTGCGCCAACCGCTCGATCTCACCCTGTCCCGGCAGAAAGACCAGCAGGCTGCCATCTTGCTCGGCCAGCGCTTCGAGTACCACGGCGCCGACCTGCGGCTCCAGCCACTGCTGGCGGTTGGCTGGGCGGTAGTGGTAGTCGATGGGGAAACCGCGCCCTTCCGAGCGAACCACAGGGGCATCCGGCAACAAGGTCTCGAGTGCCATGCCATCAAGGGTTGCGGACATAATCAAAAGCTTGAGGTCATCGCGCAGCCCTTGCTGGCTCTCGATAGCGAAGGCCAGCGCGGTATCGGCGTGCAGACTGCGTTCGTGGAACTCATCGAAGATCACCAGCGAGACGTTAGTAAGCTCGGGATCCTGCTGCAACATCCGGGTCAGCACCCCTTCGGTGACGATCTCGAGCCGGGTCGCTGAGCTGGTGCGGCTCTCGCCACGCACCCGCAGGCCGATACGCTCGCCCACCTTCTCCCCCAGCTGGCGCGCCAGAAAAGTGGCGATATTGCGCGCAGCCAGGCGCCTTGGTTCCAGCATGATGATGCGGCAGGGCAGCCGGTTCTGGCGCACCAGCTCCAGCGGCAGCAGGGTCGATTTGCCCGCGCCGGGTGGCGCCTGCAGGATCACGCGGGTGTGGCTGTCGAGGGCGGCAAAGAGTTCGGGCAATACCGAAACGATGGGGAGCTGGGACAAAGCGATGAGCACCTTCTGTGGCAACCGGTAAAACGGCGCCTATTCTGCCACAGCCGCCCGCGCCACCGTGAGTGGATGTGCGGATATGGCCACTCGGGCGGGAGGCTGGCGAGACATGGCCGGATAGCTGCCATAGAATGGGCCCATCCAATGAGCGTGAAAAAGGCATTATCACCACATGGCCAAACTCTTCTTTGCCCTGCCCGTCAAGGAGCTCGCTCCCGAGCTCATCGCCTGGCGCGATCAGCTGCCCTGGCCCGGTCAGCCGGTGCCGCAAGCCAACCTTCATCTGACCCTCGCCTTTCTGGGGGAAGCGGACGAGTTGACCACCCGCCGCCTGATCGCCGCCGTGGAGCGTCAGCACTGTCCGCCGCTCTCCATCAGGCTGGATGAGACCGGCTGGTTCAGCCGGGCCAAGGCCGCCTGGATTGGCCCGAAGGAGTGGCCCAACGAGCTGACCGTGCTGGCGAAGGCGCTGCGCCGCCACGGTGAGAAGTTGCGTCTTGGCAATGGTGAGCAGGGTTATCGCCCCCACGTCACCCTGTCGCGCAAGGCGGGCGAGGCGCCTGCCATCCTGCCAGCCCCAAATTTTCTGCTGCAGGCCGATGAGTTCTGCCTCTATCAATCCATCTCGACTTCGGACGGGGTGCGCTATGAGCCGCTTGCCTGCTGGCCGCTGCGTGCCCGGGTAAAAGAAGACGCGCGGAGGGCTAACCCGTGATCTTTGATCCCCCCCTGCAATCGGGCCAGCTGGTGGCCCGCTACAAGCGCTTTCTGACCGATGTGCAACTCGATAACGGCGAGGTCATCACCATCCATTGTGCCAACACCGGTGCCATGACCGGTTGTGCCGATCCTGGCACCCGGGTCTGGTACTCCACCTCCGATAACCCCAAGCGCAAGCTGCCCAACAGCTGGGAGATCGCCGAGAGCCCGGCGGGCCATTTTATCTGCGTCAACACGGCGCGCGCCAACCAGATCGCCCGGGAGTTGATCGAGCAGGAGGCCATCGCTCCGCTGGCGGGGTACAGCCGGTTGCGCACCGAGGTGAGGTATGGCGAAGAGAACAGTCGCATCGATCTGTTGCTGGAAGATGACGAAAAGGGCAATTGTTACATCGAGGTAAAATCGGTCACCCTGCTCGACGAGCGGGAGGAGGCTGGCATGGGCTACTTCCCCGATGCGGTCACCGCCCGTGGTGCCAAGCATTTGCGTGAATTAATGGCCATGAAAGCGGCGGGCCACAGGGCCGTGCTGCTCTTTATGGTGTTGCACTCCGGAATAAGCCGGATGCGCCCTGCAACCCATATAGATCCGCACTATAGTCTGCTAATTGAGCAGGTAATCGCGGCGGGGGTTGAAATTTTATGCTATCGGCCCCATGTTGGGGTGCAAGGCATGGTGGCTCAAGGGTTTATCCCGTTTGAATCTGGTCACCTGTTACCCGAGGGGAGTGCATAAATATTGGAGTGGGTAACATTATTGGTACGGCTCGTTTGCTTACCCGTTACCCTTCTGCTATAGATGTCGCCCTCAATTTATGGATGGCACGGGTAGCGTGCTGAATTAGGAGACAGGGCATGCCAACAGGCGAAAACAGGAAATCTCTGGGCCCCCTGGCCATTGCGGGTGTCGCGCCTTACCAGGAAAAGCCGGGTGAGGAGTACATGAATGACCAACAAAAGGCGCATTTTCGCAAGATCCTGGGTGCCTGGCGCAACCAACTGATGCAGGAAGTTGATCGTACCGTCGACCATATGAAAGACGAGGCTGCCAACTTCCCGGATCCCGTGGATCGTGCCGCGCAAGAAGAAGAGTTCGCTCTTGAACTGCGTACCCGCGACCGTGAACGCAAGCTGATCAAGAAGATCGAGAAGACCTTGCAGCTGCTTGAAGACGATGATTTCGGTTACTGCGAACACTGCGGTATCGAGATCGGTATCCGTCGTCTGGAAGCCCGTCCGACTGCCGACCTCTGTGTCGATTGCAAGACGCTGGCCGAGATCAAGGAAAAACAGATGGCCGGTTGATCCCGACCCTCTGGTATATGAAAAAGGGAGCTCGCGGGCTCCCTTTTTTATTGAGCTTTTGGCTGTCGCGCCCCAGAATGCAGCCTCAATGAATCGCTTACCCGAACAGTCATGCCAGTGAATTCCCCATCCTCACCCCTTGCGCGCCCCTATGTCGGCCGCTTTGCTCCCTCACCCTCAGGCCCGCTTCATTTCGGTTCGCTGATCGCCGCCCTCGGCAGCTTTTTGCAGGCCAGAGCGCAGCAGGGACGTTGGTTGGTACGCATCGAAGATATCGATCCGCCGCGGGAAATGGCAGGGGCAGCGAACCTGATCCTCAAGACTCTTGAGGCATATGGCCTCGAGTGGGATGGGGAGGTGATGTTCCAGAGCGCGCGCCATGGCCGTTATGACGAGATCATCGACCAGCTCTATCGGGCGGGGGACCTCTACTGGTGCCGTTGTACCCGGCGCGAAATCATGGCCGCGGGCGGTCTCTACAGCGGTCACTGTCGCCCCCTCGGACTGGCGGCAGAGGGGTGTGCGGCCCGTCTGCGTCAGCACCATCCGGTCTACCACTTCGACGATCGCTTGCAGGGCCATATCGCGGTCCCTGCGGCGCTCGCCGAGGAGGATTTCATTATCCGCCGCCGCGACGGGCTCTACGCCTACAACCTGGCAGTGGTGGTGGATGACATGGACAGCAGCATCAGCGAGATAGTGCGCGGTGCCGATCTGCTGGAACCCACGGTGCGCCAGATTGCGCTCTACCAGACCCTGGGGGCGCCGGTGCCAGACTGGGTGCATCTGCCGCTGGCGGTGCTGGCCGATGGCAACAAGCTCTCCAAGCAGAACCATGCGCCGGCACTGGCCCTCGATGAGGTGCGACCGGCCCTGTGGCAGGCGCTGCACTTCCTCGGCCAGTGCCCGCCCCCCGAGCTGATGGCGAGCCGGATCGACGAGATCATCCGGTGGGGTATCGCTAACTGGCAGCTCGAACGGGTGCCCGCCAGCGAGAAGATCCCGCTCGCGGATTGCTGAGTCGACCAGGTGATTTTTGTTTGATTGACCGCTATTTTCGCTGGCAGACGGTTTCATGCGGGATCAATTGTCAGCACGGTTTTTCATTTGGTTAGGCGTGAGCTATCATAGGCCGCTATTTTTTGGCCTCCCGTCAATTTAGAAGTCATGAAGAGGTGTACCATTTTTTCCCAGATCGCAAACTTTTGCCGCAAGGTGCTCGGCAAGGAAGACGGCGAGCAGTCGGTGGAATCCCCCATTCCAGCCCGTGTCGCCGGTCAACGTCGTACCTTAAGCCGTGATCAGCACCCTATTTCGCGCAAAGAGATCAGCGAGAATGCACTCAAGGTGCTCTATCGCCTGAACAAAGGGGGCTATGAGGCCTACCTGGTCGGCGGCGGAGTCCGGGATCTGCTGCTCGGGAAGACGCCCAAGGATTTCGACATCGCAACCGATGCGACGCCGGAGCAGATCAAGGCGCTGTTCAGCAACTGCCGCCTGATTGGCCGTCGTTTCCGCCTGGCCCACATTGTCTTTGGTCGTGACGTGATCGAAGTGGCCACCTTCCGGGGTCACCACCATCAGGTCAATACCAGCAAACATGTGTCTGCCCAGTCTGATGAAGGCATGCTGCTGCGCGACAACGTCTACGGCACTATCGAAGAGGATGCCGAGCGCCGCGACTTTACCGTCAACGCCCTCTACTACAGCGCCAAAGATTTCACCCTGCACGATTTCGAAGGAGGTCTGGAAGATCTGGCCGAGCGCAAGCTTGAGCTGATCGGCGATCCCGAGACCCGTTATCGTGAAGATCCGGTGCGCATGCTGCGCGCTGTGCGCTTTGCCGCCAAGCTGGATATGACCATCAGTCAGCGTACCGCCGCCCCCATCAAGGAGCTGGCGCCACTGCTGCAAGACATCCCGGCTGCCCGCCTGTTTGAGGAGACCCTCAAGCTGTTCCTGGCTGGCGACGGTCTGGCGACCTACAAATTGCTGCGCGAGTATGGTCTGTTCCAGCAGCTCTTCCCGCAAGTGGCTGCGCTGTTTACCCCGCACGGCAACTCGCCCTACGAGCAGTTTATCGAGCAGGCGCTGATCGATACCGACACCCGCGTTCGTGAAGATAAGCGCGTCACTCCCGCCTTCCTCTACGCCACCCTGCTGTGGGGCTGCGTCGAGGCCCGTGGTCGGGTGCTGGAGAACGAGAGCGGCCTGCCCTGGTATGACGCCTTCATGCTGGCGATCAACGAGGTACTGGACAATCAGGTGCGGATCATCGCCGTTCCCCGCCGTTTCACCACAGATGTCCGCGACATCTGGGCACTGCAACAGCGGCTGACCCGTCGTCAGGGCAAGCACCCCGAGCGCGCCATGGAGCATCCCAAGTTCCGCGCGGCGTTCGACTTCCTGTTGCTGCGCAACCGGGTCGAGCGCGGTCTCGGCGAGCTGGCCAGCTGGTGGGAGCGCTATGTTGCCTCCAATCCGGATGTGCGCCCGCAATTGCAGCGTGAAGCGACCCGTCGCCCGGCCAGCGGTGAGCGCGGCGAGGCTCGCAGCCACGATGGCGAGAAGCGCAGCAGCAACAGCCGCAACCGTCGTCGCCCCCGTCGCCGCAAACCGAAAGTGGCCGAGTGACAACAGACGTGATGACCGAGGTCTTCATCGCCATTGGTTCCAACCTGTCTGATCCGCTGGGTCAGGCTCGTCGCGCCGTTGCCGCGTTGGCAAGGTTGCCGGAATCTGTGCTGGTGGAGGCCTCGTCGTTTTACAGCAGCCGCCCCATGGGGCCTGCTGACCAACCGGACTACGTCAATGCCGTGGCCCGGCTCAATACCCGGCTCGCGCCCCTTGCGCTGCTGGATCAATTACAAAAAATCGAGCTGGAACAGGGACGTGTGCGCAAAGATGAGCGGTGGGGGCCGAGAACTCTGGATCTCGATCTGCTGCTCTATGGGGATCAGGTGATCAACCATGAGCGCCTGATCGTACCCCACTACGGCATGAAGGAGCGGGAGTTCGTGCTGCTGCCCCTTGCCGAAATTGCGCCTGCTCTGGTGCTGCCCTGCGGCACCCCGCTCGCCCGACTGGTTGCCCGCTGCCCGCACAATGATTTGGCCATCATTGCTCCGCGTGCAGACGTACAGGAGCCTCTATGAGCAAGATCACCACCGCCAGCCTGCTGAAGATGAAGCAGGAAGGTCAAAAGTTCACCGCCATCACCGCCTATGATGCCACCTTTGCCAAGCTGTTCGACGACGAAGGGGCCCACGTGCTGCTCATCGGCGATTCACTGGGCATGGTGCTGCAAGGGGGGCAGGATACCCTGGCGGTCAACATGGATGAGATGGTCTATCACACCCGCTGTGTGGCGCGCGGTGCCAGCAAGGCACTGGTGGTCGCCGACATGCCGTTCATGAGCTACGCCACCCCCGAGCAGACTTACCAGAACGCTGCCCGCCTGATGGCGGCCGGTGCCCGCATGGTGAAGATGGAAGGGGGCGACTGGCTCTGTGACTCCATCCGCCACCTCACCCGCAACGGGGTGCCGGTGTGCGGTCACCTCGGCCTCACTCCGCAATCCGTTCATGTCTTTGGCGGCTTCAAGGTGCAGGGGCGCGATGAGTTTCAGGCGCAGGAGATCTACCGTCAGGCCCTCGAACTGCAAGCGGCCGGTATCCAGCTGCTGGTGCTCGAGTGTGTGCCCACTGCGCTGGCCGAGCGCATCACCAAGGCGCTTCGCATCCCGGTGATCGGCATTGGTGCCGGCCCCGCGACCGATGGTCAAATTTTGGTGATGCACGATGCCTTTGGCGTCACCTCCGGCTATGTGCCCAAGTTCACCAAGAACTTCCTGGCCGAGACCGGCGATGTGCGTGCCGCCATCCGCCTCTATGTCCAGCAGGTGAGCGAGGGGAGCTTCCCCGGCCCGGAGCACTGCTTCAACTGATCCTGGCGGTTGCATGATGGGGGCTGCGGCCCCTGTCTCTGCTTGTCAGCTTCGCACAGTTAATCTGTATAGCTAATCCGTATCTTATTGATTCATCTAAAGGTGAACTGCTGATAGCCATGTTCGTGCCCCATCCCGCCCGAGCGCTATCTGTGGATGCAACCCGTCTCTCTTTTTGATTTATCGGAAGGTGAACTGCTGATGTTGGTCGTAAACAATCCCGGCGTTCTGCGTGAGCAGATCAGCCAATGGCGCCGTGAAGGGCGTGCCATCGCATTCGTGCCCACCATGGGCAACCTGCATCAGGGCCACCTGACGCTGGTGAAAGAGGCGCACAGCCACGCCGAGAAGGTGGTGGTCAGCATCTTCGTCAACCCGATGCAGTTCGACAAGGCCGAGGATCTCGCCAACTACCCGCGCACTCTGGAGCAGGATTGCGCTGCGCTGGAAGCGGCTGGCGTCGACATGGTGTTCACCCCGACCCCGGAGATCATGTATCCGCAGGGGCTGGCCAGCCAGACCTTCGTCGAGGTGCCGGGTCTCTCCAATCTGCTGGAGGGGGCGCTGCGCCCGGGTCACTTCCGTGGGGTCAGTACCGTCGTCACCAAGCTGTTCAATCTGGTACAGCCGGATGTGGCCTGTTTTGGCCAGAAGGATTACCAGCAGCTGGCGCTTATTCGCAAGATGGTGGCCGACATGGCGATGCCCATCGAGATCGTCGGTGTGCCCACCGTGCGGGCCGAAGACGGGCTGGCGCTCTCCTCGCGCAACGGCTACCTGACGGCCGCCGAGCGGGCCATCGCCCCCGAGCTGGCGCGCACCATGAACTGGATCGCCGAGCAGATTGAAGCGGGTGACCACCATCTGCCCTCCCTGGTGGCGCAGGCCAGCCAGCGCCTCGACAACGCCGGTTTTCGTACCGATGCCATCGACATCGTCGATGCCGCCACCCTCGAATCCGCCACTGACAAGAGCGCACAGCTGGTGATCCTGATGGCCGCTTATCTTGGCAAGGCCCGCCTTATCGACAATCAAGTGGTCACGCTGCAGCAAGCCTGAGCCCGCCACAACCAGGAGGACTCCATGTCCAAGAAGGTTTACTGCATTGCCCAATTCCTGCCCAAACCCGGTCAGGAGCAAGCCCTGTTTCAGGTGCTGCAGGCGCTCGAGCCCAACACCCTGCGTGAGGATGGCTGCCTGCAATATCGGGTGACCCGCCACATCGCCAGCCCCTTTGCCGAGGGGGAGAGTTTCCCCACCGTGTTCAATGAGATTTGGCAAGATATGGCCTCTTTCGAGGCGCACTGCCAGCGCGCGGAGATCAAGGCTTTCTTCGAGCGTTACTGTCTGGCGGAAGATGGTTTGGCCGCCAAGTGGAATGTCTGCGTCTATAGCGACGAACCCGAACAGTACGACGCCCCCGTAAAGAAGTAATTCCCCCGATTGCCAGCGGACGCCCCCTCGGGCGTCCGCTGCTTTTTCACGCCTGCACTCTCCTGCATTCCGGCGTTTTGTTCTGCGGCCCAGCCCGCATCTCCCTTCGTTTCTATCCACTTTCGGCCTGATGGCCACTACAGGTATTCATGATGTTTGTCCTGATTGCATCGCTTGTTTTCTGTCTGCTCTGTTTTGCTCTCACCCGGTTGCCTACCGGTTTGCCGCTCTCGCGCAAGGTGCTTGCGGGTCTGCTGCTTGGCGCCCTGTTCGGGCTGGCGCTGCAACTGGGGTGGGGCGCCGATGATGCCGGCGTCCAGCAGACCCTGGAGTGGGTCAATATCGTCGGTGGCGGCTATGTCAGCCTGCTCAAGGTGGTGATGATGCCGCTGGTGTTCACCTCCATCCTCTCCGCCATCAACAAGCTGGAGCAGGCCCAGTCCCTCGGCAAGATCAGCTCCGTGCTGATCGGCTCCATGCTGACCCTGGTGATGATCGCCGGTGTGGTGGGGATGACCATCACCCACCTGAGCGGTCTCACCGCAGCCGGGTTGTTGAGTCACGGTAGCGACACGGCAGCCCTGCAACAGAGCATGAGCACCATCGACCGTGCCCAGACCTTGCCTGCCTTGCTGCTCTCGCTGGTGCCCACCAACTTTGCCGCCGATATGGCGGGTAGTCGCGGTCTCTCGGTGATCGGCGTGGTGATCTTCACCGTGTTGGCCGGGGTTGCCCTGCTGCAGTTGAAGGCGGAGCATCCACAGGCGGGTGCTCGCGCCGCCGTGGCCATCGACACCCTGCAACTGTGGGTGATGAAGATGGTGCGGGTGGTGATTGCACTCACCCCCTATGGCGTGATGGCGCTGATCGCCCGGGTGGTGGCTCACTATCCCCTGAGCGAGATCCTCAGCCTGCTCGGCTTTATCCTGGTCTGCTACGTCGCCATTCTGGCGATGTTTGCGGTGCACATGGTGATCCTGCTACTGATCGGTCAGAACCCGCTGCACTATCTGCGGGAAGTGTGGGGCGTGCTCACCTTCGCTTTTGTCTCTCGCAGCAGTGCCGCCTCCATCCCGCTCAGTATCGAGACCCAGCAGCGTCTTGGGGTGCCCGCCAGCATCGCCAACTTTGCCGCCTCGTTCGGTGCCAACCTCGGCCAGAACGGCTGCGCCGGCATCTATCCGGCCATGATGGTGGCGATGATTGCTCCCATGCTCGGTATCAACCCGTTTGATCCCCTGTTCTTGCTGACTCTGCTGCCGGTGATTGCGCTGGGCTCCATCGGGGTGGCCGGCGTCGGCGGTGGCGGCACCTTCGCCGCGCTGATCGTGCTCTCCACCCTCAACTTCCCCATCGCGTTGGTGGGGGTGATGATCGCCATCGAGCCGCTGGTGGATATGGGCCGCACAGCTCTCAACGTCAACGGCTCCATCATGGCGGCGATGATCACCAAGCGGTTGCTGGGCAAGCAGCCGCTGGCCCAAGCGGAGCAACCGCAGGAGCAGGCCGCCAGCTAACCCTGAGTGCCACGTAATATGAAAGAAGCCCGCAGTTGCGGGCTTCTTTCATATCGGCTGTGTTGCCTTGTGGGCAGACGCGGTTACTCGGCAGAGACGGGGTAACCGGCTCCTTTCCAGGCGAAGATGCCGCCCGGCACCCGATAGACCTGTTGATAGCCCTGATTGAGCGCCCAGGCGGCTGCGTTGTGGCTGCGGCCGCACTTGACGAAGCCGCAGTAGATCACTACAGGGCGGGACTTGTCTTCACCCAGCAGCGCCTGGAACTGCTCCGCCGTGCCGCTCCCTTCGACGATCTCGCTCCAGTTATCACCAGCCTTGGCCTCTTTCACAAATACGAAGTTCCTGGCGCCCGGGATGTGCTCCTTCTTGTAGGAGTCCTCATAGGGCATGGTGTCGATGATCACCAGCTCCTCGCCCTTGTCCATCCGGGTTTTCAGCTCGGCAACGGTCAGCAGCTGATAGCCCCCCTGCTGCGCCTCCTGTGCCAGCTGCACAGCCGATTGCTCAAGCTTCACCTCCTGCTCGAACTGGTTATCGCCACAGCCCGCGAGGGCAAAGCTGGCGGCGATCAGCGAGGCCACCAGAGTGCGGGATCGCAATGTCATCATGTCACTACTCCTTTGGAACGGGAAAAACGGGGCGGGAAGTTCGCAGCAGGGCGCCCGCAAGCGTCAGTAGCAGCAGATCCCGCACAATGGCCTCCGGCAACGAGCTGAGATCAGCCCTGCCCAGACAGCCGCAAGAGATGTCGAGCCCGATGGCAACGCCATAGCCCAACACCGGAATAAACAGGGCGAGCAGCCCGATCACCAGCCAGAGTCCCCAACGCCGGTTGGCGATGACTGCAAGCGCTGCGCAGAACTCAATGGCAATCAGCCCCCAGGCGGCGAACGGGATCAGCGGCGGCCAGATCAGGCCAAAGGCACCGATCTGCTCGATGAACAGGGCAGGGGATACCAGCTTGAACCCAGCGGAGGCGAGGAAGAATCCTCCCAGAGCCAGATTGGCCAGCATGCGCAACAACGCAGGCATGTTCTACCTCTTTATGGAGAGGGGTAAATTCTAACAATTCCCGATTGAGCCGCAATGACTAAACCCATGCCAAACAAGATAAATCTCGATTTTGCGAGACAGTGACCAGAATGGGGGCGCTAGACCCTGATGGTGGCGGTTGTGGAGGCGGGATGCTGTGGCTGTGTCAATTGCTCCCGGTCGTGCTGGTGGGTCAGCAGTTCGGCAGCCAGCTCAATGGCCCGCTCGAGCAGTAGCAGCAGACTGTCGACCGTCAGGTGATCGAGCCACTCGCGGGCCCAGATCAGGGTCTCTCCCTGTTCGGTCTGATCCAGCAGAAACACCGGCTCGTCGCCAAGGTGGTTGAGCAGGGGCGTGTTGGGCATGGCGTGGCCCGGTAGCAGCAGATAGATCACCAGATGGCCCTCATCCTCTGCCAGCGTCAGCACCAGCTCGTCGTTGATGGCGAGGGTGGTGGCTGTCTGTCCAGCTACCGGAAGCGGAAGTCCAAGTTGTGTGTACAGGGCGGTGATGAGAGAGTGATACATGGCCAAACCTCGGGCAGGGGGAGAGTGACACCCTATGCGGCTGATCGGTGGCTGCTTATCACTTATCGTCATTTTTTTAGCGTTTTTGGTCGGTGGGGCGGGTGATTGTGCCGAAATTGTGAGCTGACAGACATCTTTTACGGGTCAGTCCGAATCCTAAAAAAGCGGGACCATCGCTGACAGGGTGACAAGGGGGGGCGGCGTACGCTGAGGATCCCCTCTCTCATCAACGCAGGTTTCTTGTCATGAAAATTGCCTCCCCGGATATCGATGTAAGCCGTCATCAGCAGACAACCCCTGATGCTACACCTCCTGCTACTGCTCGCCTTGGCAACGCCAGACTACGGCTGCTGGATGCCGGTAGCCGGGAGTTCGAGAGGGGGATCCGCCGTGGTATTGGCCATCGGCAGAGCCCGGAACTCAAGGCGGTCAAGCAGGCGGTGCGGCACTACCAGGCCCAGCCAACGCCTTCACTGGCCGGGTTGGCGAAGATCGCACAGGCGCTGCAGTTCTGGATCGACTCGGGCAAGAACCGCTCCCGTCAGCAGGATCCCGTGTTGCAAAAACTGGTCGATGACATCGCTGTCCGCCGTCAGGCGTTGGCGCAGGGTGGCAAGCCTCTCTCATTTCAGCTGGCGTGGGTCTGCAACGAACAGGGGAGGGTCAATCAGCCTATCGAGAGTAACCAGCAGATCCGCCAGTGGTGCAGCGAGTTGGCTAGCCTGCAACAGGAGGGGGCCAACGACTTGTTCAAGCGGGAGCTGCAAGGGGGGCTCGATCTGATGTTCGGGGTGAGTGAGGGAATGATGGCGCGGCGGCTGGAGCGGGCGCCGACCCGTGAAGAGGTCGCAACGAGTCACGAGTGGCAGCTGTTTTGCGGGACCTTGCGTCAGGCTCTGCCCGCACTGGGTGAGCTCAAGCCGCAAGCCACTGCCGAGGAGAATGGTCGCGATATCCTGCTGACCCACAGTCAGTTGCTGGAGCTGGGCCACCTCAAGGAGGTTCTGGATCTCAGCATTCAGCAGCAGGTGAGCAAGCAGGGGGAGATTGGCCTGCTCAGGACCGAGCTGCTGACCGCGCTGGTGGATGGACTGAATGAGCCCTGGCTTGAGCGCGAGGCGCAGGAGAAGGCGCTCTGGCAGGGAGAGGCCGCATCAGGCAAGCACTATCAGAGTGGCGTGCGGGCCGAGATCAAGAGCCCTCTCTCGGCGGCCAGCAAGGAGCTTAAACCGGGTGAGCCCGTGAGCCAGAAGGCCTTTAGCGGGCTCGGGCTGGTCAGTGCCAGTGCGCTAGTGGAGGCTTTCGCCAAGATCGAGATTGGCAAGTGGGAGGGGCGTCGCGACACGCCGGTAGGAGAGTTTGCCGGCAAGGTGGCCCTGACTCAGGAGAACAAGGCGAGTGCCAAGGCCGAGCTGGTGATTGGCAAGGCGGAGGGCTCATTGGTGTTCAATCCCGTGAACAAGATCGTCAATGATACCGACGGGTCGCGTTACACCCCGGGGCCCCATGACCTTAGTCTGCTGCGCATCGGCGCCAGTGCCGAGCTGGTGAGCAGGCTGGGGCTGTCGGTGGAGGGGAGCTGGACTATCGGCAACCTGCTTAACGCCAAGCTGGCAGGCTCGGCCGAGGTGGTCGCCAATGCCAAGCTGGAGGCCGGTGCTGCGGCTATCATGACGCCCAATGGGCCAGTGGTCAGCGTGACGGCCAACGCCTCGGCCTTTGCTGGTATGAAAGCAGAGGGGAGTGCCCAGCTAAACCTGCTCAAGAGTCAGTATGCGGATGCCTATAGCCTTTCGGCCAAAGTACGCGCCTCCGCCAATCTGGGTGTCGGTGCATCGGCCGGTGCCACTGCGGCTTTCGGGCCGGAGGGAGTCAAGTTCCATACCACCCTTGGCGTGACACTGGGGGTGGGGTCAGATGTCGGTTGGGAGGGCGGAGTCAACGCCATGGCTACCAAGGCTTATGCACTGGAGCTGGCCGCTCGTGCGGTAAGCAACTTTGATCAGCGCAAAGGGGAGCAGCTAGATGGACTGGCGATGGCGGCAGGGAATGAAAACCGTCTCTTCGAACTGGCCCAGCGGGTCGATAACCGGATTGTCACTCTCGCCACCCAGTTGGATGAACTGCAGCTGGCGGCCAGCGAGAACCGGATCCGGATGCAGGAGAGCCTGATCGATCCCGATCTCGCGGCTGGTCGCACCGCCATGGCGCAGGCTATCGACGATGCTTTCGGTCAGGAGCGGGTCGATGAGCAGGGGGGCGTCACGGTTCCCGAGCGGGCCGCCGAGCGCAACGAGAAGCTTGAGCTCACCGCCCGGCTGCTAAAGGATCACGCTATCCGGGTCTAGGTCATCCCGAGGCTGGCAGGACAATGAAAACGGGCACCGCGAGGTGCCCGTTTTGGTTATTAGTGGCGCAGGCCGGTGCCGCGGGAGATAAGCCACCAGGCGATACCGTAGAGGGCCACGATAAAGCCGATGATGATGAGGTAGGCGGTGCCGAGTGGCACGTCGGAGATACCGAGGAAACCGTAACGGAACGCGTTCACCATGTAGATGATGGGGTTCACCTGGGAGACACCCTGCCAGAAGGGGGGCAGCAGGCTGATGGAGTAGAACACTCCGCCCAGATAGGTGAGGGGTGTCAGCACGAAGGTGGGGATGATGCTGATGTCGTCGAAGGTCTTGGCAAACACCGCGTTGATGAGGCCACCCAGCGAGAAGAGGATCGCGGTGAGCAGCACGGTCACGCAGACGCTGAACAGATGGTGGATCTGCAGCGGCACGAAGAACAGCGACACCAGGGTGACGATGAGGCCGACACAGAGGCCGCGTGCCACGCCCCCGCCCACGTAACCGGCGATGATGACGTAGTTGGGCACCGGCGCGACCAGCATCTCCTCGATATTGCGCTGGAATTTGGCGCTGAAGAAGGAGGAGGCGACGTTGGAGTAGGAGTTGGTGATCACCGACATCATGATGAGGCCGGGCACGATGAACTCCATGTAGGTGAAACCGCCCATGTCACCGATGCGCGAACCGATCAGGTTGCCGAAGATGACGAAGTAGAGGCTCATGGTGATGGCCGGTGGCACCAGGGTCTGGATCCAGATCCGGGTAAAGCGGCTTACCTCTTTGGCCAGAATGCTCTTGAAGGCGATGTAATAGATGGCCAGATTCATGCTTTTCTCCCCTCTTCGACCAGATTGACGAACAGCTCTTCCAGCCGGTTGGCCTTGTTGCGCATGCTCACGACCTGCACCTGCTGGCTCGACAGCTGCTCGAACAGGCTGTTGAGTGACTGGCTCTTGTCTAGATCCACCTCAAGGGTGCGCTCATCCGGCATGCGGCCGTTGAACTCTGGCACCTCGGGTACGGCAGAACCTGGCGCAAGGTCGAGCAGGAAGGTCTCGCGACCCAGCTTGCCCAGCAGATTCTTCATGCTGGTGTTCTCGATCAGACGACCCTTGTCGATGATGCCGATGTTGCGGCAGAGCATCTCCGCCTCTTCCAGATAGTGGGTGGTGAGAATAATGGTGACACCCTGTTCGTTGAGATCCTTGAGGAAGGTCCACATGGAGCGGCGGATCTCGATATCGACCCCGGCGGTCGGCTCATCGAGGATCAACAGCTTGGGCTCGTGCATCAGGGCGCGGGCGATCATCAGGCGGCGCTTCATGCCGCCGGAGAGGGTGCGGGCAGGCATGTCGCGCTTCTCCCACAGATCGAGTTGGCGCAGGTACTTCTCGGCGCGGATCTTGGCTTCCGCCTTGGGTACGCCGTAGAAACCGGCCTGATGGGTGACAATCTGGATCACCTTCTCGAACTGGCTGAAGTTGAACTCCTGCGGTACCAGTCCGAGCTGGGCCTTGGCCTGTTCGAGATCGCTGTCGATGTCGTAGCCAAACACCTTCACCTTGCCGGCGCTCTTGTTCACCAGCGAGCTGATGACGCCGATGGTGGTGGACTTGCCCGCGCCGTTCGGGCCGAGCAGGGCGAAGAAATCCCCCTGCCTGACGGTAAGATCGATGCCTTTAAGGGCTTCGACGCCCCCCTGATAGGTCTTTTTCAGGCCGCTGATTTCCAGTGCGTTCATTGCAACCTCTGTGATGGTTGAATCCGGCTCGATACAGAAAAGGCGGCCAAGGCCGCCTGCACAGAGTAAAGGGCACAAGGCCGCTTCACCCGTGATATTCCTGAACCTGGCTTACTCCTGGGGTACCACTTTGCCGATAAACGGCAGGTTGCGGTACTTCTGGGCGTAGTCGATGCCACAGCCGACCACGAATTCGTCCGGAATGGCGAAGCCAATCCAGTCGACCGGCACCTGCACTTCGCGGCGGGAGGGTTTGTCCAGCAGGGTGCAGATGGCCAGGGATTTCGGCTCGCGCAGGGAGAGGATCTCGCGCACCTTGTTGAGGGTGTAACCGGTGTCGATGATGTCTTCCACGATCACCACATCCTTGCCCTTGATGTCATCGTCCAGGTCTTTGAGGATGCGGACGTCACGGGTGCTGTGCATGCCGGAGCCGTAGCTGGAGGCGGTCATGAAGTCCAGGGTGATGGGCAGCTTGCACTGGCGGCAGAGGTCGGCCAGGAAGATGCAGGAACCGCGCAGCAGCGCAATCATCACGACTTCGTCAGAACCCTGATAGCGGGCGGTGATCTCTTCACCCAATTTGGCGATCCGGGCGGCTACTTCAGCCTCGGAGATCATCACCTCGACGGTGTGTTTCATCACTTACTCCCATAAGGCCAAAGGGGATTTGGCCGTTCATGAATATCAAAACCGATGATTCTACCACTCATGTTGAAGGGTGCTAGAGATACGTGGTGCTTTTATCGGCTTATTTTAATTGATAGAGTTAGCAGGCACTCAGGCATGATTAGTTAAAATACTATAAACACCATAATCAATAACTATTAGATGATAAAAACTATGGAACCACGCGCAGAAATAAGACGTCGTACCCGGCTGTCGCCGGAAGCTCGTCGCTCCCAATTGATGGAATGTGCCATCGAGGTGTTCTCCCGTCGCGGCATTGGCCGTGCAGGTCACGCCGAGATAGCCGAACAGGCCAAGGTCTCTGTGGCTACCGTCTTCAACTATTTCAACACCCGCGAGGAGTTGGTAGATGAGGTGCTGGCCGAGATCGAACGCTTTGTGAACCAGATGCTGTCGCAGGCATACGGTGACCAGGGCTCCATTTTCGACAAGATCCAGCGTCATGTACGCCTCTCTGTCGATGCCGCCTACGATCAACCGGATTATGCCGGTATCTGGCTGGAGTGGAGCTCATCGGTTCGGGAAGAGGTATGGCCCCGCTATACCCGGCTGCTCGATCAGTGCCTTGAGCTGATCGCCAGCGAGCTGCAAACCGCCATGGATGCAGGGGAGATCACCAGTGTGCTGTCGGCACAGGATCTGGCCCGCTCTCTGACCGGTTTTGGCTATGTGATGATGCAGATGATCAATCAACCTCAGCGCCCGGTGCGCCAAGAGGTGACTGATTTCCTGTTCAAGTACGTGACGGCGCCAATTCAGGCTCGCTAACACGGCTTAACGAAAATACGGCGTCACTCATTGAGTGGCGCCGTTTTTTTTATGGCCGGATGTGGCGGTCACCTCACTGGTGGCCATAGCCCCAGCGGTGGGTTAGCTCATGCTCGACACCCAGATGATCGAGGATGCGGGCGACCATAAAGTCCAGCAGATCGGCGATGCTTTTCGGCTCATGATAGAAACCGGGCGCAGCAGGCATGATGGTCACCCCGAGTCGCGCCAGTTTCAGCATGTTCTCCAGATGGATCGCCGAGAAAGGGGTTTCGCGGGGCACCAGGATCAGCTGGCCGCGCTCCTTGATCACCACATCCGCCGCCCGCTCCAGCAGGTTGTCGGAGGTGCCGTTGGCAATGGCCGAGACGGTGCCCATGGAGCAGGGGCAGACCACCATCTGCTTGGGCGCGGCCGAGCCCGAAGCCACCGGTGAGAACCACTCCTCCTTGCCGCAGGCGACAATCTGCCCCTCCTTGGCGCCATATTGGCGACAAAGATAGGCAGAGAGCTCTTTCGGTGAGCCGGGCCAATCCTGCTGCTGCTCGGTCTTGAGTACCACACGAGCTGCCGATGAGGCGAGCAGATAGACCCTATAGTCCGCCTGCACCAGACACTCCAGCAGGCGCAGGGCGTAGGGGGCGCCGGAGGCGCCGGTCAGCGCCAGGGTGATCGCTTTGTTCATAGTTCGCCGTGGTAATCCTTGAGGCGGGCGATCAGCTTGTCATGAATGCCACCGAAGCCGCCGTTGCTCATGATCAGAATATGGTCGCCATCGCGGCTCTCGGCCACCAACCGGTTGATCAAGGTCTCCAGATCGTTGAATACCTTGGCCGGTCGGGTCATATGGGCCGTCACCTCGCCGAGATCCCAGCCGATGTTGGGGGGCTGGAAGAAGAACACCTCGTCGGCACCATCGAAGCAGCCAGCCAGCTCCTCCTTGTGAACCCCCAGCTTCATGGTGTTGGAGCGTGGCTCCAGCACCGCCAGAATACGGGCTTCTCCTACCTTGGCGTGCAGGCCGCCGAGGGTGGTCTCGATGGCGGTGGGGTGGTGGGCAAAGTCGTCATAGACGCTGATGCCGGCCACCTCGCCCTTGAGCTCCATCCGCCGTTTGGGGGATTTGAACTGGCAGAGGGCGGCGATGCCATGCTCCACCATCACGCCAGCATGGCGGGCGGCAGCGATGGCCATCAGACCGTTGTTGACGTTGTGTTCGCCGATGCACTCCCAGTGCACTTCGCCCTGTTTCTCGCCATCCAGCCACACCTCGAAGGCGGAGCCGTCATCGGCCAGCTTGACCGCTTTCCACTTGGCGTCGTCCTGACCAACCAGCTCTACCTCGCTCCAGCAGCCCATCTTGCGCACGGCGGTGAGGTTGTCATCCGCTTGCGGGAACAGCACCCGGCCGTTGCTCGGCACGGTGCGCATCAGGTGGTGGAACTGGCGCTGGATCGCGGCGAGATCCGGGAAGATGTCCGCGTGGTCGAACTCCAGGTTGTTCATCACCAGGGTGCGCGGGTGGTAGTGGACGAACTTGGAGCGCTTGTCGAAGAAGGCGCAGTCATACTCGTCCGCTTCGATGACGAAGAAGGGGGCAGAGCCGAGACGGGCGGAGACCGGGAAGTTACCCGGCACCCCACCGATCAGGAAACCGGGTTCCAGCTTGGCGTATTCGAGCACCCAGGCCAGCATGCTGGCGGTGGTGGTCTTGCCGTGGGTGCCGGCGACGGCCAGTACCCAGCGATCCTGCAGCACATGCTCCAGCAGCCACTGGGGGCCGGAGATGTAGGGCAGATTGCGGTCCAGCACATATTCAACACAGGGGTTACCGCGGCTCATGGCGTTGCCGATCACCACCAGATCCGGCGCCGGATCGAGTTGGGAGGGGTCATAGCCTTCGGTCAGTTCGATGCCCTGTTGCTCGAGCTGGGTACTCATGGGGGGATAGACGTTGGCATCCGAACCGGTCACCCGGTAACCAAGCTGTTTTGCCAACACCGCCAGACCACCCATAAAGGTGCCGCAGATCCCGAGAATGTGAATATGCATACCGCTTCCTTTCGCAGTAAAGGGAAGTGCGCATTCTAGGGGGTGTTGCGGTGGTGGCACAAGCCGCACTCATGGTGAGAGGCCCACAGATACAGCACTGGAGGCAGAAATCTTGGCGTTGTTGGGATATGCGAGATTGGAATGGGCTAGCGGGCTTTATTTGAGGCTTGATGTTGTGTCGCACTTTCTTACAATTCTTCGGTTTTGTGACGCACTCTACAGTTTTACCATATCGCACTTTTCCAACGGAGAGTCTCCATGGGCAAGTTCCTGCTTTGCTATCTGGTCGGTGGTCTGGTGGCCATCAGTTGGGCTGCGCTGCCCGCTCATGGTCCCTGGGATCAGTGGGACCTCGCGATTTTTCATACCGTTAACGGCTGGCTCGGGCAGTCGGCTCTGTGGGCCGATCTGGTGGCCATCACCAATAACCGGCTGTTCGATCTGGCGGTGCTGGCCTGTATGGGGTTGATCCTGGCCCGCTGCTTCTTCGTCCGGGATTTGGCGGGTCGTCGCCAACTGGTGGCGATGGGCATAGTGATGCTGCTGAGTGCTCTGGTGATCAACCAGCTTGGTCACCGATTGCCGGTAGAGCGACCCAGCCCGACCTTGATGGTGGCCGATGCGCTGCGGGTGACCCAGATCAGCGCTATTCCGACCAAGGACTCTTCCGGTGATAGTTTCCCCGGGGATCACGCCCTGTTCCTGATGATCTTCGCCGGTTTTGCCTTGCGCTATCTGCCGCGCTGGGCGGGAGTCACCGCATTGCTGATGGTGCCGATCTTTTCCGCGCCGCGCATTCTGGCTGGCGCCCACTGGTTTACCGATGTCTACGTCGGCGCTCTGGGGCTGGCGACCCTCTGTCTGCCCTGGTTGCTGCTGACCCCGCTGGCGGATCGGCTGATAGACCGCATTGCTCCCCGATTGGCCCGTGTGCCTCTGCTACGCAGTCAGACCCACTGATTGAACGTCGCAAAATAAAACGCCCCGACATGAAAATGTCGGGGCGTTTTGTTATCAACCCGCTAGATCATCAGCCTTGATAGCCGTTCGGGTTGTTGCTTTGCCAGCGCCAGGTATCGACCATCATCTGCTCCAGACCGCGCTCTGCCTGCCAGCCCAGCTCGGCACGGGCCAGCGTCGGCTCTGCCCAGCACTCGGCGATGTCGCCCGGGCGACGGGGTTTGATCTGGTAGGGAATGGGTCGGCCGCTGGCCGCTTCAAACGCCTTGACCATCTCCAGTACCGAGTAGCCCTGACCTGTGCCCAGGTTGTAGGTGAAGACACCGGTGTCGCGCTTGATGCGCGCCAGTGCTTTCAGGTGGCCGATGGCCAGATCCACCACATGGATGTAGTCACGTACGCCGGTGCCATCCGGGGTCGGGTAGTCGTTGCCAAATACCCCCAGCTCCTTGAGCTTGCCGACACCCACCTGGCTGATATAGGGCAGCAGGTTGTTGGGGATGCCGTTGGGATCTTCACCAATCAGGCCGCTCTCGTGGGCGCCGACCGGGTTGAAGTAACGCAGCAGTACGATGGCCCAGCGGGGATCGGATTTGGCGAGATCACGGAGGATCTCCTCCACCATCAGCTTGGAGCGACCATAGGGGTTGGTGGCGCTGGTGGGGAAATCTTCCCGCAGCGGTACCGAGGCGGGATCGCCATAGACGGTGGCCGAGGAGCTGAATACCAAGCGGAAAACGCCAGCCTTGGCCATCTCTTCGCACAGCACCAGAGTGCCGCTGATGTTGTTCTGGTAGTAGGTGAGCGGGATCTGGCTCGACTCCCCGACCGCCTTGAGGCCGGCGAAGTGGATGACAGATTCGATCTGGTGGTTGGCGAACAGCTGCTGCAGGCAGGCCCGGTCCAGCACATCCCCTTCGACGAAGGTGACCGGCTTGCCGGTGATCTGCTCGACCCGCTTGAGTGACTCCGGTGAGGAGTTGGAGAGGTTGTCGAGTACCACGACCTGCTGCCCCGCGCCCAGCAGCTCAACCAAGGTATGGGAGCCGATATAGCCAGCGCCCCCTGTGACCAGTATTGTCATTTTTTATCCCGTGTTCTGGTGAAACTGGGGCAGAGTCTACCCGTCCTGCCCGCTCGGGAAAAGGTTGAGATACCAATGAAGCCCTTTGGGTATCTCAATAATCGAGACTGATATCCCCTTTCGCAGTGCAGGAACAGGCCAGAGCAACGCCGCTCTCCAGATCCTGCGCACTCAAGGTCATCAAGCTCTGGCGCTCGATGTCACCTGTGGTGGTGCAACGACAGCTGCCACATACCCCGGCGCGACAAGCCGCCATCATGGTTTCGCCCGCAGCTTCCAGCGCCGCCAGCAGGGTCTGACCCGGCAGGATTTTCACCTTTTTTCCGCTCTTTTTCAGGGTCAGCCAGAAGTGGTCGCTGGTGGTCGTGGCGGGCTCTGCGGGGGGAAGACCAAAGGACTCCTGATGCAACTGCTCCGGCGGCAATCCCAGCTCCGTCAGCATGGTCCTGACCGCCGCCATATAGGGGGCCGGGCCACAGAGATAGACATGGCGTTCGCGCAGATCCGGGGCCAGTTCGGCCAGCATGGCGGGGGTGAGTCGGCCAATCCAGGGGTGATCTGCTGGGGCATCTTCCAGAATCAGGGCATGCCGTACACCGGGATGCGCTTCGGCCAATGCCGCCAAGTTATCTGCGAAGATCACATCCTCCGGCGAGCGGGCGCTATGGATAAAGCGGATATCGGCATCCGGCCGTTTGGCGAGCTCGTCCCGCAGCATGGCCCACATGGGAGTAATGCCGGAACCAGCGCTCAAGAACAGTGGCCGTTTGCAAGGGAGGTTGGTCAGGTTGAAATCGCCAAAGGGACCATCCACCCGGATCTTGTCTCTCACTTGCAGGGTCTGGTGCAGATGGCGAGAGACCCGTCCCACATCCTTGATGGTGACCTGCCAGCAGGCATCCTGCGGGCTGGAGGAGAGGGTATAGGCGCGGCACTCCGGCTGGCCGTCGATCTCGGTGTGCAGGGTGATGCACTGGCCTGCCAGCACGGGAGGGAGGCTGCCGGAAAACGGCACCAGCTGCCAGCTCACGACGTCGTGGGTGTTCTGTTGGCGGCCAATGCAGGTGAGCGTGAGAGAGGTCATCACAAGGCTCCTTAGGTTTGAAACGGTTCGAAAAACGTCTGGTGAAAAAGCCTGGTCCAGAAAAAAGGCGAGCTGGGCGGCTCGCCAAACGCTTACAACATGAGGTACCGATCAGGCCGCCAGGATCTCGGCTAGGTCAGCCTCGGCCGTGGTGGTTCCTTTCAGGCCAAACTGCTCCTCCAGCACTTTGAGCAGAGCCGAGGTGAGGAAGGCGGGGGCGGTCGGGCCGGTACGAATGTCCTTCACCCCGAGGGAGAGCAGGGTGAGCAGAATAACGATGGCTTTTTGCTCGAACCAGGAGAGCACCAGCGTCAGCGGCAGATCGTTGACACCGCACTCGAACGCTTCGGAGAGCGCCAGCGCCAGCTGGATGGCGGAGTAGGCATCGTTGCACTGACCCACGTCCAGTAGGCGCGGAATGCCGCCGATGTCGCCAAAGTCGAGCTTGTTGAACTTGTATTTGCCGCAGCCCAGGGTGAGCAGCAGGCTGTCGCGCGGTGCCGCCTTGGCAAACTCGGTGAAGTAGGCGCGCTCGGCCTTGTCGCCGTCACAGCCACCTACCAGGAAGAAGTGGCTGATCTCTCCGGCTTTGACCTTCTCAATCACTGCGGGCGCAGCCTGCATCAGGGCGTTGCGGGCAAAGCCGATGGTGATGAAGTGCTCGAGCTCGGTGTGCTTGAAGCCTTCCAGCGCTTGCGCCTTGGCAATCACGGCGGAGAAATCATCCCCCTCCAGATGGGTGACGCCCGGCCAGCCGACGATGGAGCGGGTGAAGATGCGATCCGAGTAGTTGCCCACATTCGGGTCGATGATGCAGTTGGAGGTCATCACCACGGCGCCCGGGAAGTTGGCAAACTCCTTCTGCTGGTTCTGCCAGGCGGAGCCGTAGTTGCCCACCAGATGGGGGTACTGCTTGAAGAAGGGGTAGGCCAGCGCAGGCAGCATCTCGCCGTGGGTGTAGACATGAATGCCGGTCCCCTTGGTCTGCTCCAGAATGAGTTTGAGATCCATCATGTCGTGGCCGGAGACCAGAATGCACTTGCCGGGGATCGGGGTGACCCTGACCCGGGTCGGCTCCGGATGGCCGAAGGCGCTGGTTTCACCCAGATCCAGCATCTCCATGATTTTGAAGTTGAGCTGGCCGATCTCCATGGCGCAGCTGAACAGCCGACCCATTTCGCTCGGGTCTGTGCTGAGCCAGCTCATGATGCGGTGGAATTCGGTGGCCACCTCGTCATTCTGCTGATCCAGCACCCGGGCGTGCTCCATATATGCGGCGGCGCCCTTGAGGCCGTAGAGACAGAGCAGACGCAGCCCCATGATGTCTTCGTTCACTTCGTTCTTGCCCCGATTGGGGGCGGCTGGCGCGGCATGGGCAAGTTGCTCCAGCAGCTCGGCGCCGGGATCGAAGTGGGCGGAGTGTGGCAAGTCGTTGACCTGCACCGCCATGGCGGTCAGACGATCGGCCAACTGCTGGCGATAGGCGAGGGCCTGATTGACGTAAGCCACGATGCGATTCGAGTCGAAGTTGACGTTGGTGAGGGTGGCGAAGAAGGCCTTGGGCACGAAGGCATCGATCTCGCGGTCGATGATGCCCTGCTCGCGGGCGGCCAGCGCCCAGGCGCTGAGCCCCTGCAGGGTGTAGATCAGCACATCTTGCAGATCCGAGGTTTCCGCCGTCTTGCCGCACATACCTTGTGCGTAGGCACAGCCGTTGCCAGCCGGGGTACGAATTGTCTGTTCACATTGCACACAAAACATCATGCCTCTCCTAATTGGACATTTCAGTTGTCTGTTTTGTGGCGATTCTATTCCTCTCGCGAAAAACTTAATAGGCATTCAATTTGCCAATTAAGATTCCCTTGATGCAGATCAAAAACAAAAAAAGCCGCCCAAACAGGGCGGCAAGCGGGTGGATAAAAGGAGAGACAACTCAGGTTTGCAACAGAACATAACAATCAGACGGATTGGGCCGTGGTCTGGTCAGGAGCTTTAGGCCCGGTACTTACTCAAGCCAGCATACGTACGCTGTAGTCAGCTTGGTTCACTATCAGGCCAGATAAGCGCGCAGCATCCAAACCAGTTTTTCCTGCTGCTGCACATAGTCGGAGAGGATGGAGGCAGTGCCCTCATCACCAGCTTCGGCTGCTTGACCCAGAATACGGCGCTGGGCGACCAGCAGTTCGCGGAAGCTCTCCAGCAGGGATTCGACACAGGCGCGGCCATCGTGCAGCCCTTTTTGCTCCGGGATGGCAGAGACTTTCAGATAGTCGCTGAAGCTGTGCATCGGCACGCCATCCAGGGTCAGGATTCGCTCGGCCAGTGCATCGACTTTCAACAGCAGGTCGTTGTAAATCTCTTCAAATTTCAGGTGCAGTTCGAAGAACTGGTTGCCACGGATATTCCAGTGGAAGCCGCGCACGTTCATGTAGAGGATCTGGTAGCTGGCCAGCAATTTGTTCAACTCGGCTGCCAGGGCTTGTGATTGAGCAGTATCAAGACCAATCGGGCTTTTCATCATTCACCTCCAGATTTGGAAATCGGTTTGAAATTTTCTTTCGGAACGCAGTCAGAATAACGCCTTGCAAAATGCAGGGACAATTGCTTGTGCCTAACTGTTTGATAGCTAACGGCTATCAAACAGTACGGAGCAACGGGGGCAATGGATGAGTATTAGGGGAAGTATTTTTCGAGCAGCGCCATCAGGATGGCCTGGCACTCGCGGTCCGGTTTGCTATCGACCTTGCTGGCGCGAAAGTGGAGCTGAAAGGCGCCCATGACGGCGCGGCTCTGCTCATCCCACTGGCCGCTCCGGGGCAGGCCATAGCCATAGCGGGCCAGCTGCTGCTGCCACATGGCAGCATCCCAGTGGGGCAAGGGACTGGCCAGCAACTCGGCCACCCGACCTTCATCTGGCCAGGCGCCGACCCCGTACGTCAGATAGAGCTGGCGCCAGGGGAAGTGTGGGCCGGGATCCTGCTTGCGCTCGGGGGCGACATCGCTGTGGCCCAGCACCTGGGTCGGTGTAATCTGGTAGCGGGCGACCAGCTCCCGGCTGAGGGCGCCGACGGCGGCAATCTGCTGCGGGGTATAGGGTTGCCAGCGGCGGGCATCGGGGGCCAGCGGCTCATCTTCCGCTGGATAGCCGAGGTTGACGATCTCGATGCCAAGGGAACTGGCATTGAGCCCGGCATATTGGTGCCAGCGGCTGCGTCCCGCATGCCAGGCGCGCGCGCTGTCAGGCACCAGCTGATAGACCGGTAGCGGTGTCTCGCGACTATCGCGGGGGATCAGGTAGTGGGCGCTCACCTTGTGCTCCGGCTCGGTCAGCAGGCGCAGGGAGTTGGCATCGTCTTCGTCGGTGTAGTGGAGGATCAGAAAGGCGATCCGCTCGTTCTGGTTAGCGCTCTGATAGCGGGTCGAGAGCCGGTACTCGGACGGTGTGCAGGCGCCCAGCAGCAGAACCAGTGGCAGAAAGAACAGGGGAAGAAGACAGCGCCAGCGCCATCCCCCTGCTGCAGCCAGGTTGCTGAGCGTGGGAGGAGTGAGTCGCTGGCACATGTCGAAGGCTCTGTCTGGTCAGTCGCGCGGCTGGTTAGCCGCGGTATTTGGCCGTGAGACCGATCAGGAAGTTGCGCAGGATCTGATCCCCGCAATCCTGATAGTGCTTGTGATCCTTGGAGCGGAACAGGGCACTGAGCTCGGACTTGGAGAGGTTGAAGTCGGCGAGCTTGAGGGTGCCGAGCATATCCTCTTCCTTGAAGTTGAGACCAATGCGCAGCTTGCGCAGGATCATGTTGTTGTTGATCCGGTTCGGGATCACCTGGGCCGGTGCATCTTCCCGCACGCCGCGGCGGGCGATGATGAAACCGTCGAGGAACTGGCTCAGGGCCGAGTCGGGACAGGCGACATAGCCTGCCTCTTGCTCTTCACCTTCCGCCGCCTCTTTCATCAACCAGCTGTGCAGCTGGGCGTGAGTGACCGTCAGGTTGCCCTTGGCAAACATCTCGACCATCTGGTCGTTGTTGATGGTGAGGGCGTAGCGCAGACGGCGCAGAATATCGTTGTTGGTCATGCTGACTCCTGTGTAAACGGCGCAACTTTACCATCTGGCGGCCCTCGCGTCAGAAAAAGCGGGGGCCGATACAGTTCAGAGCAAGCTCATCAAGCTTTGCCGAGATAGCGGGGCGCCTCCTGGCGCACCAGTTCCAGTGCATCTTGCAGCTCCAGCAGCTCGGGTTCCAGCTCGCTGACCGGCACGCCGTCACGCAGCTGTTGCTCCAGCTGGGAGAGCAGCCGCTGCAGCCCCGGAACCCCGGAATAGGCACAGCCGCCGTTGAGGCGATGGAGCTGGGCCAGCACCTCGCTATCTTCAATTTCGCCAGCCAGCGCGCTATCCAGCACCGGTTCGACCTCGTCAAAACTGGCCAACAGCATGGTCAGCATCTCTCTGGCGAGATGCTCTTTCCCCGCCGCCTGCCGCACCGCCAGTGTCCAGTCGATCTGTTGGGCACCATTATTCTGGTGACGGCGATGGGCAAAGTCGGTGATGAGCTGGGCCAGCATGCTCTCGTCGATGGGCTTGGCCAGATAGTCGTCCATCCCCTGGCGGATCAGCCGCTCCCGCTCTCCGGGGATGGCGTGGGCGGTCACCGCCACGATCGGGGTGGTGGTGTTGAGGGACTGGTTGCGGATCGCCTGGGTGGCACTGATGCCATCCATGACCGGCATCTGGATATCCATGAAGATGATGTCGAACGGCTGGCTCTGGGCCTGCTTGACCGCCTCCTTGCCGTTTTTGCACACCACAACCTGACTCACCATCTCCTTGAGCATGGCGGCGATCAGCTTGAGGTTGGCGGCGTTGTCATCCACCGCCAGCACCTTGATTGGCTGCAACTGGCGCGGCGCAGGTTGCGCAGGCAGCTTCTGGCGGCTCGATTCCGGCGAGAGCAGGGCGTGCAGCAGCTTGCGGTGGTTGACCGGTTTGGAGAGACAGTGCTGGGCGCCATGGGCCAGCATCGCTTCATAGAGCGCCGGCTCGTGGCTGCTGAGCAGCACTATGGTGTTCTGCTGCTGGCCGTTCAGTCTGTCGAGACGGCCGATCACTTGCTGCGGCGTATGCAGGGTGCTGCTGCCGATGATCACCATCTCCTGCTCGCTCATCTCGGGCCAGGGGTCATCGCTGGTCAGTGGGTGCACGTCGAGGTGCCACTCCGCCAGCAGGGCGAGCAGAGAGGCTTGCGCGAAGGGATCCGGTTCCAGCAGCCAGAGCCGTTTGCCACGGATCCGATCCAGCGGCAGTTGATCGGTCTGGGGCAGGGGGGATACCTCCACATCCAGACTGAAGGAGAAGATGGAGCCCTTGCCGAGCTCTGATTCAAAGCGGATCTGGCCGCCCATCTGCTGCACCAGCTTCTGGGTGATGACGAGGCCCAGGCCCGTGCCGCCATAACGGCGGGAGATGGAGGAGTCGGCCTGATTGAAGGCCTGGAACAGCTGATGTTGCTGCTCTTGGGAGATGCCGATGCCGGTATCACGGATCTGGACGTTGAGCCTCACCTTGTGGTTGCCACTGCCGGTCTGCTCGATATGGACATCCACGTTGCCCTGTTCGGTGAACTTGATGGCGTTGCCGGTGAGGTTGGTCAGCACCTGTTGCAGACGCATGGGGTCGCCGGTGAGGTAGTCCGGCACATCGGCATCCACCCGCAGGGAGAGCTCCAGCTGCTTGTCGTGGGCGCTGGGGCCGAGCAGGTGCATGGTCTCGTTGAGAGTGTCGCGCAGGCTGAACGGGATATGCTCCAGCTGCAGCTTGCCCGCTTCCAGCTTCGAGAAGTCGAGGATATCGTTGATGATGCCAAGCAGGTTGCGCGCCGACTTCTCGATGGTCTGCATGTAGTCGGTCTGGCTCGGGGTCAGGCTGGTTTTCAGCAACTGGCGGGTAAAACCGATGACCCCGTTGAGCGGGGTACGCAATTCGTGGGACATGTTGGCCAAAAACTCCGACTTGACCCGTGCCGCCTCCTGCGCCCGTTTCTTGGCCATGTCGAGCTCGACGTTCTGGATCTCGATCTGCTCCAGGGTTTCGCGCAGGTCAGAGGTGGCCTGATCGATATTCTGCTGCATCTCTTCGTGATATTCGGAGAGCGCCTTGGCCATGGCGTTGATGCCGTTTTTCAGCATATCCAGCTCGCCGGTGAGCTGGCCGCTGACCCGGGTATCGAGCCGCCCCTCCCTGATCTTGTGCACCGCCTGCACCATGTTGGTGATGGGCTGGGTCACGCTCTTGACCAGACGGAAGCCAAACAGGGTACTGAAGGCGACCCCGATGAGCACCATGATCACCGCAAAGAAGGTGTCGCGGTACTGCAGCAGCATGGCCCGATCGGTCGCCATCTGCATCGAGATGTAGCCGATCATCGGGGGTTCCACATCACTGGGCAGCGGGAAGCCATCCAGACTGGTTTCAGCCTGGATCGGGGTGCGCAAAATGATGTCATCCCCCTGAAACGTCACGCTGGTCAGATCCGGAATTGGCTCGCCATCGGGCAGCCTGAGCCGGGTGAAATCCCGGTGGTAGTTCGAGGTGACGAACAGCTGGTTGTCCTGGGTGAAAACCGCGATGGACTTGATGAAGGGGGAGTTCTTGCGATGGGTCAGGCCAATCAGCCGCTTGAGGGATTCGCGACTGTGCTGGGTCATCCCGTATTCACTGGCGATCGCCAGCGGTTCGATGATGTTGATCCCCTGATCAATGAGGTTGTTTTCCAGCTGCTGGTAGCGGTGGAAGGTGAAGTAACCGGCCATCAGGCCACCGATGATCAGGGTCGGCAGGATGGTGAAGGCGAGAACGCGTGCTCTCAGGCCATATTTGGTCATACGAACAGGCCACCAGTGAACAGGGTTGGCGATAGGGTTGCTGGTAATGCACGGGCTCTGTGGCCGTATTTGGTCATACTATTATTCTTGTGGGACAATACCCGGCAGCAGATTCCACAATCATGACATAGCCACCTATAGGCACCAAGTTTTATGGCCCAGTTTTTCAAGCCCCAAAAGAAGTCCACCCAGCTCCAACGCATTGAATTTACGATAGACACCCTCGATCACCACTGCGTCGGTATCGGTCGCCATCAGGGCAAGGCGATCTTCGTCGAAGGGGCGCTGCCCGGCGAGACCGTCAAGGCACGCATCACCGAAGAAAAAAAACAGTATGGTCACGCCGCCTTGCAACAGGTGGTGACCCCGGCGGCCAATCGTATCGCTCCCTTTTGCGGCCACTATCGCGAGTGCGGCGGTTGCAGTGCACAGCACATGTCGGTTGCAGATCAGCAAGCCGCCAAGGCGGCCGGACTGGTCAGCCTGTTCGAGCGGTTGGGCAACATCAAGGCGCCGGCGCTGGAGCCGGTACTGACCGGTGAAGATCGTGCCTACCGCCGGGTCTGTCGTCTGGCCATCAAATTTGACAAGAACGGTCGCTGCACCCGGGTTGGTTTCCGCCGTCGCAACAGCAACGATCTGGTGGAAATCGAAGGGTGCCCGGTACTGGCCGAGCCGCTCTCTGCGCTGATTGCCCCGCTGCGTGAGTGCCTCAATCGCTTGAAGAGCCAGCGCGAGCTGGGCCATGCGGAGCTTATCCAGGCCGAGCAGGGGATCATGATGCTGCTGCGCCACACCGGCCGCCCCAATGAGGCGGATCGTGCCCTGCTGGTGGAGTTTGCAAAAGCGCAGGGGATCGACCTCTATCTGCAGGCGGCCGATGATCGCATCGAAGCGCTGCAGCAACAATTTTCCCCATCCTACTCGCTGGATGGCCTGTCTCTTGC
>NZ_CAWNZT010000294.1:47617-56494 GCF_963878965.1 Aeromonas sp. HMWF015
GCAGGCGCTGACATGGCTCGGGGCGAGCAAGGATGACAAGGTGCTCGATCTCTTCTGCGGCATCGGCAACTTCACCCTGCCGCTGGCCCGTCAGGCTCGCGAAGTGGTGGGTGTGGAAGGTGAACTGGCCATGGTGCAGCGGGCCGAAGAGAACGCCCGTCGCAACGGCATCACCAATGCCCGTTTCTACAAAGCCGACCTGAGCGATGACATAGTCGGCATGTCCTGGGCGCGTGAAGGGTTTGATCTGGTGCTGCTGGATCCGGCTCGCCCCGGCGCGTTGGAAGTGATGGGACACGTCGTGAAACTTTCACCCAAGCGGGTGGTCTACGTCTCCTGTAACCCGGTCACCCTGGCGCGGGACAGTCAGGTGCTGGTGAAAGGGGGTTATCGTCTGGTGCGCCTCGGCATGCTCGACATGTTCCCTCACACCGGTCATCTAGAGTCCATGGCGCTGTTTGAACGGGAGTAAATGACTCATCAGTTCGGCGATGCGGATGTGCAATCCGGCATGTCTGCGGCTGTTTGAGCTGGTGTGATTGGGGTAATCTAGACCCTTGTCGTTCGGCAGGGCCTGTTGGCGCGCTCTATTGTCTTTCTGGACAATATGCCTTGAAAAGTGCGCTGGATATCCCCATTTGAGGCAATCTCATGAGGGGAGAAAGTGACAGCTTTCGGCCCGATAATTTAAAGGATTGATACCATGGTTGCGGTTCGCGATATTCATTTGAAAGACAACTTCACCCTGGAAGAGTGGGTCAGCTCGCTCTCCTTGAGTGACAGTGAAAAGGATCAGCTGCGAACCGTCTACCAGTATTGTCTGACGCTCGGTGACGAGGCGCTGACCAGCAAGCTGCTGGTGCGCGGCATCGAAATGGTGGGCATCCTGCAGATGCTCAGCATGGATATCGGTACCCTCAAAGCGGCCATCATCTACCCCTTCGTCGAAGCCGGTCTCATCAGCCAGGAGCGGATGGACGAGGACTTTGGCTCCAAGATCGCCAAGCTGGTGGAAGGGGTGCTGGAGATGGAAGCCATCCGCTCCCTGCAGACCCTCCATCGCAGCGAAACCTCGCCGGAGCAGGTCGACAACGTGCGTCGCATGTTGCTCGCCATGGTCGAGGATGTGCGCGCCGTGGTGATCAAGCTGGCGGAGCGGATCGCCTGCCTGCGGGAAGCGAAGACGGCAGATGAAGAGACCCGGGTGCTGATGGCCCAGGAGATCACCAACATCTATGCGCCGCTCGCCAACCGTCTGGGCATCGGCCAGCTCAAGTGGGAGCTGGAAGATCTTGCCTTCCGTTACCTGCACCCGGATACCTACAAGCAGATCGCCAAGCAGCTCGACGAGAAGCGGCTCGACCGCGAGCGCTATATCCGCGAGTTTGTGCAATCCCTGCGTAATGGCCTGAAAGAGGCGGGAGTTGACGCAGAGGTGTACGGTCGGCCGAAACACATCTACAGCATCTGGCGCAAGATGCAGAAGAAGCACCTCGAATTCAACGAGTTATTCGACGTGCGCGCGGTGCGGGTAGTGACCAAGCGGTTGCAGGATTGCTATGCGGCGCTCGGCATAGTCCACACCCAGTTCCACCACATTCCCCGCGAGTTTGACGACTATGTCGCCAACCCCAAACCCAACGGCTATCAGTCGATCCACACCGTAGTGGTGGGGCCGGAGGGCAAGACCGTCGAGATCCAGATCCGTACCGACCAGATGCATCAGGATGCCGAACTCGGCGTCGCGGCGCACTGGCGCTACAAGGAAGGGGCACAGGCTGGCGGCAAGGCCAACACCTTCGAAGACAAGATCGAGTGGCTACGCAAGCTGCTCGCCTGGCAGGAAGATCTCTCCGAGAGCGGCTCCCTGCTGGAAGATCTGCGCAGTCAGGTGTTCGAGGACAGAGTCTACGTCTTCACCCCGAAAGGGGATGTCATCGACCTGCCGGCGGGCGCCACCCCGCTTGATTTTGCCTATCACGTCCACAGCATGATCGGTCACCGCTGCATCGGCGCCAAGATTGACGGCCGCATCGTGCCGTTTACCTACGCGCTGCAGACCGGCGATCAGGTGGAGGTGATCACCCAGAAAGAGCCGAATCCGAGCCGCGACTGGATGAACCCCAACGCCGGCTTCCTGCGCTCCAGCCGGGCGCGGGCCAAGGTGGCGACCTGGTTCAGAAAACTGGATCGGGACAAGAATATCGTGGCCGGTCGCGAGCTGTTCGAGAAGGAGCTGGATCGCCACAACCTCAGCATGTCCAAGATCGACAAGGGCAACATGCTGCGCCGCTTCAATCTGGAGAGCACCGACGATCTGCTGGCCGGTATCGGCAGCGGTGATATCCGCATCAACCAGGTGCTCAACTATCTCGACACCTGTTACAACAAGCCGACAGCGGAAGAGGAAGATCGCCGCTTGCTGGAGAAGCTGGAGCAGAAGGCCAATGCGCCGATGCGCCACAAGCCCAAAGACCATATCGTGGTGGAAGGGGTTGGCAATCTGATGACCCATATTGCCCGCTGCTGTCAGCCCATTCCGGGGGACTCCATTCAGGGCTTTATCACAATGGGCCGTGGCGTTTCGATCCACCGGGAAGATTGCGAGCAGTTGAAAGAGCTGTCACGTCGCAACCCGGAGCGGCTGATCGATGCGGTGTGGGGGGAGAACTACTCCGGCGGTTACGGCCTCACCATCCGGATCATCTCCAACGATCGCTCCGGCCTGCTGCGCGATATCACTACCGTGCTGGCCAACGAGAAGATCAATGTGATGGGGGTGCGCTCGCGCTCCAACGTGCGCGAGCAAACCGCCGAGATCGACATGGAGCTGGAGATTTACAACATCAACGCCTTCAACCGGGCGTTGGCCAAGCTCAGTCAGCTTAACGACGTGATCAGCGCCAAGCGGCTTTGATATCGAACCGACCGGCCCCAGTGGCCGGTCTGCATTTCCGACCCTTTTTGAACGAGTCGAAAGCGAATATCCCATGTCCCAACGTTACGATCTGCCTCAACTGCTCGATATCATGGCTCGCCTGCGCGATCCGCAAAACGGCTGCCCCTGGGATCTGAAACAGAGCTTCCAGACCATAGTGCCGCATACCTTGGAAGAGGCCTACGAGGTGGCCGATGCCATCGAGACCGAAGATTGGCAGGGGCTGAAAGGGGAGTTGGGGGATCTGCTGTTTCAGGTGGTGTTTTACGCCCAGCTGGGTAAAGAGCGGGGCTTGTTCGACTTTGCCGATATCGTCGATACAGTGAGCGAGAAGCTCATTCGCCGTCACCCCCACGTTTTTTCCGATGCAGATCTCTCCAACGAGCTGGCGGTAAAAGCGAACTGGGAGGCGGAAAAGGCCAAAGAGCGAGCGGCCCTCGACAAAGAGAGCGTGCTGGACGATATCCCGCTCTCGCTGCCTGCCCTGACTCGCGCCGCCAAAATTCAGAAACGCTGCGCCACCGTCGGCTTTGACTGGAAGACGCTGGGGCCTGTGGTGGACAAGATCCACGAAGAGATCGACGAGGTGATGGAAGAGGCATTGATGGCCGATGTGGACGAGGCGCGGGTGAGCGACGAGCTCGGCGACCTGTTGTTTGCCACCGTCAATCTGGTGCGTCATCTGGGCAAGGATCCGGAGCAGGTGCTGCGCGGTGCCAACGCCAAGTTCGAACGTCGTTTTCGTCAGGTTGAGCAGATAATCGCCGCAGAAGGCTTGAAAATGACCGATTGCACCCTCGAAAAGCTCGATGCCGCCTGGGATAAGGCGAAGGAAACCGAGCAAAGTTGATTTGGCGCAAGATGGGGGGGCGGTGAGCCTGATAGATTTTTGCTCATTGTTTGGGAGAGGGGTTTTTGGTATACTGTTTCCCCGTCCTGCTTCATCCCCGAAGCACCCCTTAAAATTCCCTAAACTTCTTTCAGGTTCAGCATGACGACCAAATATATTTTTGTTACTGGTGGCGTTGTTTCATCCCTCGGCAAAGGCATTGCCGCAGCTTCTCTGGCAGCCATTCTGGAAGCCCGTGGTCTGGATGTGACCATCATGAAACTGGACCCGTACATCAACGTGGATCCGGGCACCATGAGCCCGACCCAGCATGGTGAAGTGTTCGTAACCGAGGACGGGGCCGAAACCGATCTGGATTTGGGCCACTACGAGCGTTTCATCCGCACCAAGATGACCCGTCGCAACAACTTTACCACCGGCCGTATCTACGCCGACGTACTGCGTAAAGAGCGTCGTGGTGACTATCTGGGCGCCACCATTCAGGTTATCCCGCACATCACCAACGCCATCAAAGAGCGGGTGATTGCCGGTGCCGAAGGCCATCAGGTTGCCATCGTCGAAGTGGGCGGTACCGTAGGTGACATCGAGTCCCTGCCGTTCCTCGAAGCCATTCGTCAGCTGGCTGCCGAAGTGGGCCGCAACAATGCCATGTTCATGCACCTGACGCTGGTTCCTTACCTGGCCGCTGCCGGTGAAGTGAAGACCAAGCCGACCCAGCACTCCGTCAAAGAGCTGCTCTCCATCGGTATCCAGCCGGATGTGCTGATCTGCCGCTCCGATCGTGCCATTCCGGCCAACGAGCGTGCCAAGATCGCCCTGTTCTGCAACGTGCCCGAGCGCGCCGTCATCTCCATGAAAGACGTCGACTCCATCTACAAGATCCCGGCACTGCTGAAATCCCAGAATCTGGACTCCTACTTCACCGAGCGTTTCGGTCTGGAGTGCAAAGAAGCTGACTTGTCCGAGTGGGAACAGGTTATCTACGAAGAGGCCAACCCGACTGGTGAAGTGACCATCGGTATGGTCGGCAAGTACGTCTCCCTGCCGGACGCTTACAAGTCCGTCAACGAGGCGCTCAAGCACGGTGGTCTCAAGACCCGTCACTCCGTCAACATCAAGTACATCGACTCTCAGGATATCGAGACCCGTGGCGCCGAGCTGCTGGAAGGTCTGGACGCGATCCTGGTGCCGGGTGGCTTCGGTGAGCGCGGTGTGGAAGGCAAAATTCTGGCTGCCCAGTATGCCCGCGAGAACAAGATCCCCTACCTGGGTATCTGCCTCGGCATGCAGGTTGCCATGATCGAATTTGCTCGCAACGTGGCGGGCATGGAAGGGGCTCACTCCTCCGAATTCAAGAAAGATTGCGCCTATCCTGTCGTCGGCCTCATCACCGAGTGGGTGGATGAAGAGGGTAATGTCGAGACCCGTACCGAGAAGTCTGATCTGGGCGGTACCATGCGTCTGGGTTCCCAGCTCTGCCACCTGGTCGAAGATTCCAAGGTGCGTCAGATGTACGGCAGCCCGACCATTTACGAGCGTCACCGTCACCGTTACGAAGTAAACAACAAGCTGCTGCCGCAGATTGAAGCGGCAGGTCTGAAAGTGACCGGTCTCTCCGCCGACAAGAAGTTGGTGGAAATCATCGAGATCCCGGATCACCCCTGGTTCGTGGCTGCGCAGTTCCACCCGGAGTTCACCTCTACTCCCCGTGATGGCCACGCTCTGTTCGCCGGTTTTGTGAAGGCGGCAGGCGAGTATCAGAAGCGTAATTTGAAGTAATTGAAAATAAATGCGGTTGGGGCACTGTGCCACAGCCGCTTTTTTTGGCATATTTTTGTTGTTTTTTTACGAAACCTGAGGAAATACACATGTCCAAGATCGTTAAAGTGATCGGTCGTGAAATCATCGACTCCCGTGGTAACCCGACCGTTGAGGCCGAAGTTCACCTGGAAGGTGGTTTTGTTGGTATGGCAGCCGCTCCGTCTGGCGCGTCCACCGGTTCCCGCGAAGCGCTGGAACTGCGTGACGGCGACAAGAGCCGTTTCCTGGGTAAAGGCGTGCTGAAAGCCATCGAAGCCGTAAACGGCCCGATCGCTCAAGCTCTGCTGGGTAAAGATGCCAAGGACCAGGCCACTGTCGACCAGATCATGATCGACCTCGACGGTACCGAGAACAAATCCAAGTTCGGCGCCAACGCCATCTTGGCTGTTTCCCTGGCTAACGCCAAAGCTGCCGCTGCTGCCAAAGGCATGCCGCTGTACGCCCACATCGCCGAGCTGAACGGCACCCCGGGTGTTTACTCCATGCCGCTGCCGATGATGAACATCATCAACGGTGGTGAGCACGCCGACAACAACGTCGACATCCAGGAGTTCATGATCCAGCCGGTTGGCGCCAAGACCCTGAAAGAAGCCGTTCGCATGGGCGCAGAAGTGTTCCACAACCTGGCCAAAGTGCTGAAGTCCAAGGGCTACAACACTGCAGTTGGTGACGAAGGTGGTTTCGCTCCGAACCTGAAATCCAACGCCGAAGCGCTGGAAGTTATCGCTGAAGCCGTTGCCGCTGCCGGTTACAAACTGGGCACCGACATCACCCTGGCTATGGACTGCGCTGCTTCCGAGTTCTACGACGCAGAGAAGAAAGAGTACAACCTGAAAGGCGAAGGTCGTGTCTTCACCTCCAACGGTTTCTCCGACTTCCTGGCTGACCTGACCACCAAGTTCCCGATCGTCTCCATCGAAGATGGCCTGGACGAATCTGACTGGGAAGGTTTCGCCTACCAGACTGCTGAACTGGGCAAGAAAATCCAGATCGTGGGTGACGACCTGTTCGTAACCAACACCAAGATCCTGAAGCGCGGTATCGACAACGGCATCGCCAACTCCATCCTGATCAAGTTCAACCAGATCGGTTCCCTGACCGAAACTCTGGCTGCCATCAAGATGGCCAAAGACGCTGGCTACACTGCCGTCATCTCCCACCGCTCCGGTGAGACCGAAGACGCTACCATCGCCGACCTGGCTGTTGGTACCGCTGCTGGCCAGATCAAGACCGGTTCCATGAGCCGTTCTGACCGTGTTGCCAAGTACAACCAGCTGATCCGTATCGAAGAAGCGCTGGGTGCCAAAGCTCCTTTCCGCGGTCTGAAAGAAGTTAAAAACCAGGCTTAATTTGCCGGTTTGCCAGCCTCGGCTGGAATGAAAAAAACCGGAACCCTTGGGTTCCGGTTTTTTTATGCCTGCTCCTTGCTGCAACGCCCTGAGAGGCGAGGGCGTTGTCGGGTCAGACCAAAGGCAGCATGCGCTGATAGCGCCCTGCATGCGCCTTGAAGCCCAGCTTTTCAAACAGGGCGATAGAGCGGACGTTATCTGCATCGATATCTGCGGTGAGGTAGGTGACTCCCAGTGTGCTGGCATGGGCGAACAGCAATCCCAGCGCTTCCGACATAAACCCTCTGCGCCAATAGGCCGCATTGAGCAGGCAGCCCACCTCGCAGCTGTGGCCCGCCTCGCTGAAACTGTGCAGGCCGCAGGTGCCGATCACCTTGTTGCCCTCCCGCTCGACAATCGCCCACTCCAGCGACTCACCGGTTTGCTCCAGCCGCACCACGCTCGCCATCATCTGCACCACCATGGCGGGAGAGGTAAAGCAGGGATCAGAGGCAAACTCCATGGTCAGCGGATTGCCATAAATCTCGAACAGATCGGCCGCATCTTGCGGACCCATGGTGCGCAGTACAAGCCGTGATCCGGTTAAGTCTGGCTTCATAAATCTCCTTGGCGCGGGTGTTAGCCAGCAAAGATACAGGTGAATACAGAGATCATGTGAAAGTCGGTCTCTAAAGGAAACTGCTGCTATCACGAATATTGTTATCGTGAAAGTCCGATTACATTATTGCTAATAAAAACTATTGGCCTAATTTTTTTGTTATTCTCACATGTTGCCTGATAAATTATTTGACTGTAACCAAGAGCTAGATCTTCAATAAAATCTTCCCCAATTGTAGGAAATCCATATACGAGAGGCTCGCTTTCTATGATCTTGAATAGATCATACAGGTAGCTGCTAGCTTTATTGTAAACATGTACAACTCCAAATGGCCGATTCATTATAATTTCTTTGTTTAATTCTTCTTCACTAATGATATTGTATTGATCGCCTGTTATGTCAATTGCAATATCATTTATTTCTAGCCAGTAATGGGTTATGTTTTTATTTTTTCCTGTGGCTCCACTTATACCTTTAATCTCCATATTTGGCCATAACAAAAGAAAATGATAGGCTAAAAGCATAGAAGATAACTTACAACTCATAATTGGAAAGCATTCAATTACTAGCTTTGTGTTTTTCTTATCACACCTCTCAAGTAAGCCCCTGAATTTAGTTGCTTCCTCTTTTATTTCAGTGATTGTCGGCAAAAATTGACACTCCTTGATTACACATTATTCTGGGTATAAAACCTTGCCTGTTTCTGTAATGGTAATTATTTTTTTCTTTTGAAGTACTATGGCAATTTTCTCTTTATCTGCATCAGATATTCCACCCTGGAATTGAAACATTGCGCCGATGGAGTTTAGAAGGGTACTTTTCTTTGCCGGCTTTAGTTTCAGCAGTCGCTCAGCGACATAGGTGATATTGTTTATGTCATTGGCCGGTCCTTCCGGTTTTCTTTGCACTGGGTACTCTTCTTCTTCCTGCTTTCTTGCTAATTGAATTAGAAGTTGGGCAAGCCTGAACTTATCTCGGTAGCTAAGTTCTTCGCATATTTTAGCAATTTCTTCGTATTTCATTACTAGTCTCCATGCTGAGCTATTGAATTTAATATAATGCTAATTTACGTTGCCATTAACTTATTGGCACTAAACTCAATATCAAAAAAATAAAGATAGCCATCGAGATTTAAATGGCAGAGTTTTGATAATACCTCTCGAATATTTTTATGTACCTAGTGCAGTAAGCCAGTAAGAGCAATAGTCTTCTCCGTCATAAATAGAAGAACTCAATTGTTCGATGTTTTTTGAACCAATTCTAGCGGTACAGTGCAGACTTACCTCCCTGATAGCAGGTAGTAAAAAACAAACCTCATATC
>NZ_CAWNZT010000295.1:0-14870 GCF_963878965.1 Aeromonas sp. HMWF015
ATAACGCCCCGCGCACGGCGGCCAAACCAGCCGCCCCCCGCCATGCATCCCCCCGCAAACCGGAGCTGGCCCCAGAGGATCGCAAATTGCTCCTGCTGAACAAGCCCTACATGGTGCTCTGCCAGTTCACCGACGAGGCGGGCCGCGAGACCCTCAAGGATTACATCAAAGAGCCCGGCATCTACGCCGCAGGGCGGCTCGATCGCGACAGCGAGGGGCTGCTGCTGCTCACCAACGATGGCAAGCTGCAGGCGCGTCTCACCCAGCCGGGGGAGAAGACCCCCAAGACCTACTGGGTGCAGGTGGAAGGGATCCCGAGCGAGGAGAAACTGGCCGCTCTGCGCGCCGGGGTGGAGCTCAATGACGGCATGACCCTGCCCGCCGGGGCGCGCATCATGGATGAACCTGCGGTGTGGCCGCGCAATCCGCCCATTCGCGAGCGCAAGGAGATCCCCACCAGCTGGCTGGAGATCAAGATCATCGAGGGGCGCAACCGGCAGGTACGGCGGATGACCGCCCATATCGGCCACCCCACCCTGCGCCTTATTCGCTACGCCATCGGTGACTGGACGTTAGATGGATTGGCCCCCGGCGAGAGCCGCGCCCTGCCCGCTCCCGAGCTGGTGCCGAGCTCCAGCAGCCGCCCGCGTCCCTCCTCATCCCGTTCAGGCGCTCATACCGCCAAACCGGCCAAACCGGCAGGGGAGGCGCCACGGCGGGCTAGCCAGCCGAGACGGGACGAACGCCCCCGCAGCACTCACCCAACCGAGCGCGCAGCCACGAACCCGACCGGCGGCAAACCCCGCAGCAGCGGGCGAGGAACGGCACGCCGACCGGCCCGAGCGGGCAATCCCAATAGCAGCGACAAGGAGTCATGATGAGCAATCAGGCAGAGCAATCGACCACCAGCTATGCCCGCATGGAGGCGCGCCTGACGGTCGCAGCAGTGGTGCAGTGGCAAGGCCGTTTTCTGGTGGTAGAAGAGGAGATAAAAGGCCAGCGCCGTTTCAACCAGCCTGCTGGCCATGTGGAGCCGGGAGAAAACCTGCTGGAAGCGGCCTGCCGCGAGCTGAAAGAGGAGACGGGGCTGACCGCCACGCCGACCGCCTGGCTTGGTACCTATCTGTTCAAACCGGCCGACAGCGAGGCCACCTATGTGCGCACCGCCATCATCTTCGACCTTGAAAAAGCGCCGGGTCAGCACCATCCAGAGGATCCTGACGGCGATGTGCTGGCTTGCCACTGGCTCACTCTGGAAGAAATAGCGGAATGTAAACCGGCCCTGAGAAGCCCCTTGGTATGGCAGTGCATTCAGGATTATCTGGCGGGGACACGGCTGCCACTCTCGGCCCTCAAGGCCTTTATTTGAGAACCTGCCCACGCTCTTACTGCGAGGCCGTGATCAAGGCTCATGTGCTGCTCGGAATCCTCACGTATATATATACGCTCCGGTTCCTGCGCTGCTCTTTACCTTGCTGACGGCCTCTCGTGACAGATCGTGAACAGGCTATCCGATACCGTTTGGCACCATTTTTTCATCATGGTGCTGACAAACAGAAAAACGATTTCCTGCTATCAGGCTCCTGATGGGAACTGCGGCATGGATATGTGACCGGGGGCGCAAAACTCTGGTAGAATACGCCCCGTTTAAACGAACTGGTAACTTCGACTAATGACAGACAACAGCCAAATCAAGGTGATCGTCGGCATGTCCGGCGGCGTGGATTCTTCCGTCTCGGCCTACCTGCTCCAGCAGCAGGGCTATCAGGTCGAAGGCTTGTTCATGAAGAACTGGGAAGAAGACGACACGGACGAGTACTGCTCTGCCGCCCAGGATTTGGCTGATGCCAAGGCCGTCTGCGACAAGCTGGGGATGAAACTCCACACTATCAACTTCGCGGCCGAGTACTGGGACAATGTGTTCGAGCACTTCCTCGAAGAGTACAAGGCTGGCCGCACGCCGAACCCGGATATCCTGTGTAACAAGGAGATCAAATTCAAGGCGTTCCTCGAATTTGCCGCCGAAGAGCTGGGTGCCACCTACATCGCCACCGGCCACTATGTGCGCCGTGACGACAGCACAGGCCGCCCGCGCCTGCTGCGCGGGCTCGATACCAACAAGGATCAGAGCTACTTCCTCTACACCCTGAGCGAAAAGCAAGTGGGTCAGAGCCTGTTCCCGGTTGGCGATCTGGAGAAGCCCGAGGTGCGCCGCATCGCCGAGCAGCTGGATCTCATCACCGCCAAGAAGAAAGACTCCACCGGCATCTGCTTTATCGGCGAGCGCAAGTTCAAGGACTTCCTGGCCAAGTTCCTGCCCGCCCAGCCCGGTAAAATCGAGACCGTGGATGGCAAGGTGATCGGCGAGCATCAGGGGCTGATGTATCACACCCTGGGCCAGCGCAAGGGGCTCGGCATCGGTGGTCGCAAAGATGCCACCGAAGAGGCCTGGTATGTGGTCGACAAAGAGGTCGAGCGCAACGTGCTGGTGGTGGCGCAGGGCGAACATCCCCGCCTCTACTCCGATGGCCTGATTGCCAGCCAGTTGCACTGGGTGGATCGCACTCCCATTCGCGAGCCGCGTCGCTGCACCGTCAAGACCCGCTACCGTCAGCAGGATATCCCCTGCCTGATCCAGCCCATCGACGACGAGACCATCCGGGTCATCTTCGACGAGAAACAGGCTGCGGTGACCCCTGGCCAATCCGCCGTCTTCTACGACGGGGAAGTGTGTCTGGGCGGTGGCATCATCGAACAACGTTTCAGCCATCCGGTTTGAATCCTTAACAGAAGGCAGCAGACGTGAGCGATAAATTCCAAGACAGAACCATGGCCTTTGCCGGCATCTGCCAGGCCGCGTATCTGGTGCAGAAGGTGGCCCGAGACGGCAACTGTGACGAGGCCGCCCTGCGCGAGAGCCTCTCCAGCATTCTGGTGACCAACCCGAGCCAGCCGCTCGAGGTGTTCAACAACACACATCTGGCCATTCGCGACGGCTACCGTGCGCTGGTCGAGCAGCTGGGTGCCGACGGCAGCCAGAAGAATGCCGAGCTGACCCGCTATGTGGTAAGCCTGATTGCACTGGAGCGCAAGCTGGCCAAGCGCAAGGACATTCTCAATATGCTGGGTGAGCGGATCAGCCAGATTGGCCGCCAGCAACAGCACTTCGATCTGCTCGACGAGCAGATTTTGGCCAACATGGCGAGCATCTACAGCGATCTTATCAGCCCCATCGGGCCGCGCATCCAGGTGGCGGGTACCCCGCTGTTCCTGCAGCAGCCGCTGGTGCAGCACAAGGTGCGCGCCCTGCTGCTGGCGGGCATTCGTGCCTGCGTGCTGTGGCGTCAGCTCGGTGGCAGCCGCACCCAGATCATCTTCGCTCGCAAGAAGATGGTGGAGCTGGCCAAACGTTACTAATCATCGGCTCGCGCGCGGGCCAGCCGAGGACGACATCAGGGTGAACAGCCGCACATCCGCCTTGATGACAACTCAGCCCCACGCGCGAGTGGATACGGATCCCCCACACAAATCATCAGGAGTTCACCCCATGGAGCTGTCCGCGCTGACTGCTGTTTCCCCGATTGACGGTCGTTATGGCGACAAGGCCGATGCCCTGCGCCCTATCTTCTCCGAATTCGGCCTGCTGCGTTTTCGCGTCGAAGTCGAGGTGCGCTGGTTGCAAAAACTGGCCAGCCACGCCGGGATCCCGGAAGTCCCTGCCCTGAGCGCGGCCGCCAACGCCCTGCTCGACGGCATCGTCAGCAACTTCAACGAGAGTGACGCCGCCCGTATCAAACAGATCGAGCGCACCACCAACCATGATGTGAAAGCGGTGGAGTACTTCCTCAAAGAGAAAGTCGAAGTGAACCCGGAGCTGGCGGCTGTCAGCGAGTTCATCCACTTCGCCTGTACCTCGGAAGACATCAACAACAACTCCCACGGTCTGATGCTGAAAACCGCTCGCGAAGAGGTCATCAAGCCTTATTGCGAAAAGCTGATCAGCGAGCTCAAGCGTCTGGCCCACGAGTACCGTGACATGCCGCTGCTCTCCCGCACCCACGGCCAGCCGGCGACCCCGAGCACCATGGGCAAGGAGATGGCCAACGTCGCCTACCGTCTTGAGCGCCAGTTCAAGCAGATCATGGCGGTGGAGATCCTCGGCAAGATCAACGGTGCGGTCGGCAACTACAACGCCCACCTCAGCGCCTATCCGGATGTGGACTGGCACCAGTTCTCCGAGGAGTTTGTTACCTCCCTGGGTCTGACCTGGAACCCCTACACCACCCAGATCGAGCCGCACGACTATATCGCCGAGCTGTTCGACGCCATGGCCCGCTTCAACACCATCCTGATCGACTTCGACCGCGATGTGTGGGGTTACATCTCCCTGGGTCACTTCAAGCAGCGCACCATCGCGGGCGAGATCGGCTCCTCCACCATGCCGCACAAGGTCAACCCCATCGACTTCGAGAACTCCGAAGGCAATCTGGGTCTGGCCAACGCCGTGTTCCAGCATCTGGCGAGCAAGCTGCCCATCTCCCGCTGGCAGCGTGATCTGACCGACTCTACCGTGCTGCGCAACCTGGGTGTGGCGGTGGGTTACTCCCTGATTGCCTATCAGGCGACCCTCAAGGGCATCTCCAAGCTGGAAGCCAACGACGCCGCCATGGCCGCCGATCTGGACGCCAACTGGGAAGTGCTGGCCGAGCCGATCCAGACCGTGATGCGCCGCTACGGTATCGAGAAGCCCTACGAGAAGCTCAAGGAGCTGACCCGTGGTCGCCGCGTCGATGCCGAAGGGATGCGTACCTTTATCGACACTCTGGAGTTGCCGGATGCGGTCAAGGTTGAGCTGAAGACGCTGACCCCGGCCAACTACATCGGTGACGCCCAGCGTCTGGTTGATCTGCTGAAATAAGCGGATAAATGATTCCACCGGGGCCCTGTGCATGATCTGCAACAGGGCCCCTGTTATTTTCCCTGCCACGGCAGGGTCCCGAGTGGCTTTTCCCAAGCCCGCCTTGGGCAAAACCTCTTTGCGAGACACGAGAAACAGCATGTACGAACTCAATCTGGATATCGCTCACTTCCTCGAGCACTACTGGCAGAAGCGCCCGCTCCTTATCAAGGGCGGCTTCAAGGACTTTCAGGATCCCATCAGCCCGGACGAGCTGGCGGGTCTGGCCATGGAGGAGGTGGTAGAGTCCCGCCTCGTCACCCGTTTCGATGGCAAGTGGGATGCGGCCCACGGCCCCTTCGAATCCTACGACCATCTGGGCGAAGAGAACTGGACCATTCTGGTACAGGCTTGCAACCACTGGGCCCCCGAGGTGAACGAGCTGGCGGTGCCGTTCCAGTTCATTCCGGGCTGGCGCTTTGACGATGTGATGGTGAGCTTCTCCACCCCTCACGCGGGTGTCGGCCCCCACATCGACAACTACGACGTGTTCATCACCCAGGGTCTGGGCAAACGCCACTGGCGGGTTGGCGATGCCAAGCCACTCAACGAGTTTGCCGCCCACGCCGCCCTGCTGCACTGCGAGCCGTTCGAGGCGATCATCGACGTCATCATGGAGCCGGGCGACATCCTCTACATTCCGCCCGGATTCCCCCACGAGGGCTACGCCATCGAGCCCTCCATGAACTTCTCGGTGGGCTTCCGTGCACCGGATGCCAAGGCGCTTATCTCCTCCTTTGCCGATCACCTGATCGACAACGAGGTACGTACCGAGCGTTACGGCGATGTCGATCTCAAGCCCCGTGCCCGTCACGGCGAGATCCAGCCCCACGAGCTGCACCGTCTGCGCGAGCTGATGCAGCAGGCTCTCGATGACGAGACCCTGTTCAAGGAGTGGTTCGGCACCATGATCTCCGAGGCCAAGCACGACCTGGACGTCAATCCGGTCGAGCCGGACTACAGCGCCGAAGAGGTTGCCGACCTGCTGACCCAGGGCGAGCCCGCCATCAAGGTGCCGGGCCTGCGCACCGTCTGGTTTAGCGGCGAGAGCCAGCAATGCTTCATCGACGGCGAAGCCTGGACTCTGCAGAGCGAAGACGCGGCAGCCATTTCCCTGTTGTGTGACAAGGACATCATCACTCAGGCCGACATGGTGGAGCTGGCCGATCAGGCCGGTTTCCTGCAACTGCTGACCCGTCTGGTCAACCGTGGTTACTGGTTCTTCAACTGATCCGGCGGTAAACGAAGGATAAAAAGGCGCCTTATGGCGCCTTTTTTGTCACTCAGATGCGGTTCAATTAACAATCGATGCGCGAAACTGAACCCACTCTTGATGAACCGACAAGTGGTGATTTATTGAACTAAAATGGATGGGTATCATGCGTCCGTCCCTGTTCAAAAGAGAAGCGCCACCATGCAAATCACCTCCCGGCCCATGCCGCTGCCTGATTACGGCAAATACCTCTCCTCTCCCGCTGTCACACCCGAGCAGGTCAGTCAGGCCCGTAACGAAGCACTGGCTAAGAAGGATGACTTGCAGGCACAGAGCGAAGAGAAAGCAACGGCTCGCAGAACCCTGGCTGTCTCTTATACGGCTAACCAGCAGGAGAAAGCCGTGGTGGAGCGCTACCTGGAGGCCAGCGGTCAGGAGAGCGACAGCAAGTCGGGCCCGAGCACGGCTGATATGTATCAGGCTGCGAATCGCTACCAGCGCCAGCAGAATCTCAGCGACTATATGCAATTCCAGCAGAGCCCGCTCGCCCAGCAGATGGGTGACATGGTGGGCGAAGATAATCGCAAGGGCACCCAGCTCGATATCATTGCCTGAGCCAATTTGCTCGAATAAGCCCGGCAGGGACCAATACAAGATGAAAAAGCCCTCGCTGAGGGCTTTTTCGTTATAGCTTGTCGCTGCGACGTCTCGCTATAAATGGGACTCTTCTGCCTGCGCGTCCGGCAGCTCGTCGGGGAGTTCATCAAACAGGGGGTGGTAGAGCACCTCACCCTGCACACCCGCAAACCCCCCTTCCTGCAGCTCCATCGCCATAAAGCAGTCGGCAGGCACCTCATAGATGCAGTGCAGGCCAAACTCGCTGGCCGGGCGGAAACCGAAACGGCTGTAATAGGCCGGATCCCCAAGTACAACCACCCCTTTCCAGTCCATCTCGAGCGCCGTATCAAGCCCTTCACGGATGAGATCAGAACCAATCCCCTGACCTTGCCAGTCGGGATGAACCGCAACCGGCGCCAGACCGAGCCAGGGCCCTTCCATGCCGTTAATGGTGATCGGGCTTAGCATCAGGTGCCCCATGAACTCGAACTCTTCCTCTTCGACCATGGTCACTACGGCAGCACCACATTCGCGCAGGCGGTTGACCAGTTCGGCCTCATCGGAACGACCGAAGGCGGCACTCAGCAGCTCATAAACCGGCAGCATGTCACCGGGGCGCTCGGTTCTCAACATCAGGTATTACTCCTCGTACAGCAGAGCGGGCATTATTCCACACAACGGCTGGTCATTCTGAGTACCTTTGTCCAAAAATGGGAGGGTGCACTCAGGAAAACGAGCTGCAAACTGCTGCTGCAAGGCGGTTAGCGTAGCCGGGGTGACCCTGTTCATCGCCTCACGGTAGGCAAACCAGAGGGCGGGAGCCTCCCGCGCCAACCGATCAAAGGTCAGTTCGGGCGTTTGATGCCAACAACCATCCAGCTCATCGACCAGCTCCGGCAGCTCCACTAGCAGCCGTAACTGCTGATAGCGTATCTGCGACGAGTCACCGTTGCCACCCAGCGCCTGCGCCATCAATTGGTTGAACCAGTGGAGCCGTGATGCGCGCTCCTCGCGGCTGAGCAGGTCGGACCCTTGACGCTGCAGCGCGGTTAGTTGCAGCAACCACGCCAGCCCCTGTTCATCCCTGTCTTTCAGCAAGACGCCGCCAAGATGGGACAACTGCTCCGGTTCGGCCTGCTCCAGCAGTTCGACGGGGTAACAGTGCAGCTCCAGAGACCTCTCAAGATGCGGCGGGCAGCGAATAGAGCAGGACTCCTCCCCCGCGCCCCTCTCATCCACAAAGAGCAAGATGGCCAGCTTGCCGTTGGCACTCTGCCGATTGCTCGTTGCGGGATCCCACAGGATCACCACGGCGATCCGCTCATCTGCCAGCCAGCAGGAAATTTCCTCGGGCAAGGGATTGGGTAAGGAGGGTGCGCGATCCAGTCGCCAGTAGCTCACCTCGCACGGCTGGCGACCACTGATATGGCGCCGCCCGCGATAGTGCATCCCCACTTTTGCCATCACCCGGCCGGAGGCTAAATTGTCTGGCATATGGCGAGCCGTCAGCGCAGGCAGTTGCAGTTGGTCAAAGGCGAACCCCTTGACCAAGCTGGCGGCCCGGGTCGCCAGACCGCGATTTTGCCAGGGCACGCCCACCCACCAGGCGAGCTCGCCATTCCAGTGCAGGGAGATCACCCCAACCAGCGCCGCACCTTGCTCCTCTGGCAAGGTGATAGTCCAGCTCCAGCCAAGGCCAAGCGCCGCCTTGCGCCAGCTGAGCGCCAGCCAGTCGCGGGCCCCCTCCGGCGGATAGGGGTGAGGAATATTGAGGGTGTAGCGCGCCAGCGCCTCGTCGCTGCAGTAGCGCACTATCTCGCGCTCATCGTCGGCCTGCAGTTGTCGCAATACGACACCTGATAGCGAATGCCCCTCAGCCAGGGTCGGCACCGTCACGCGGCGCGCCAGCAGGCGATTGAGCACTGCGCCCAAATCGGCCTCGGGGGTGAGCGGCAGATCGGCCCCCACAGGGCCAAGGGTGAGCAGTCCCTGCTCCTTGGCGAGGGTCAATAGGGAGGTAGAGGCACTGATCAGAACCTGGCGGCTGGGATCAACATGAAAATCCGCCAGCAGATCCCCATCGAGCCAAGCAGCCAGCAGGGCCCCCGGGCAGAGCACCCCGTCTGGAGGGCTGCTCGCCCAGGGGGCATCGGTTTGATCGAGGGCGGCCGCCGCCTCTTTGCCCAGCAGCAGCTGCCAGCGATGACCTTGCTGCTGCCAGTGCAGCAACAGCGCAGCCCACTGCGGTTGCGACAGACTGGCCTCGATCAGCAGTTCCATCAGCTGGCCTGACAGGCCGCTGGCAGCGTCAGGTGACGGGGATGGGCTTCGATACGGGCGATCCAGCTACGGATAGCTGGCCACCCCTGCAGAGAGAAGATCCCCTCCTCTGCCACATGGGTGTAGGCATAAAGGGCGATATCGGCGATGGTAGGCGCATCACCGCACAGGTAGGGGCTCTGTTTCAGCTGCTGCTCCATTACCGCCAGCGCCTTCTCGCCACCGGCTTTCAGACCGTCGAGCCGCGCCTCCTGCGACTCGGGTCGGCCGAGATAGTGAACGATAAAGCGGGCCACCGCGATGTAGGGCTCATGGCTGTACTGCTCAAAGAACATCCATTTGAGCACCTCGGCCTGCTGGCGCGGATCGGTTGGCCACAAGGTACTGCATTGCCCCAGATAGAAGAGGATGGCGTTGGATTCCGCCAGCGTATCGCCCTGGCCAATCTCCAGCACCGGGATCTTGCCGTTGGGGTTCATGGCCAGAAATGCGGGGGTACGGGTATCCCCCGCCTGAATATCCACCTCAACCCACTCAAGGGGCAGCTCCAGCCAGCGGGCCAGCAGCCACACCTTGTAACAGTTGCCGGAACGCAGATCACCATACAGACGCATACACACTCCTTGTGAAAACAGATTTGAATAGCGCGCTCAGGGAGCCAGACGCTCGATATGCCAGCCATCCCCGTCGCGGGTGTAGTAGAAGCGGTCGTGCAGCCGGTGCTCGCCCCCCTGCCAGAACTCCACCGTCTCGATCACCACCCGGAATCCGCCCCAGAAGCTCGGCAGCGGCACTTCGCCATTGGCAAACTTCTGCTTGAGCTCGAGGAACTTGGCCTCCAGCACGCCGCGGGCCGAGATGCGGGTCGACTGTTTGGAGACCCAGGCAGCGATCTGGCTATCCTTGGGACGGCTGTGGAAATACTTCATCACCTCGAAGGTGCTCATCTTCTCCACCCGACCGGTCACATGCACCTGTCTGTCCAGCGTGTGCCAGGGGAAGAGCAGGCTGATACGAGGATTGCCTTCCAGCTGCTGCGCCTTGCGGCTACCCATGTTGGTGTAAAAGACCATCCCCTGGGCATCGTAGTGCTTGAGCAGCACGGTGCGCTGCCAGGGCTGACCATCGGCATCCACCGTCGCTACCACCATGGCGGTGGGATCGGTCAGTTTGGCCTCACAAGCCTGCGCCAACCACTTCTCGAACAGCGCCAGCGGCTCGGCCGGCAGATCGGCCCGGTGCAGCCCGCCACGGGAGTATTCACGACGCAGATCAGAAACATCCATCATCTTGATTTTCCTTCAAATAAATAATGGTTCCACGACCATCAAGAGAGTGACGCAGGCATTGTGCGCTCGATAAAGCGACCTTGTAAACCATACAAAAAAAGCGAAGAGGCTAACGCCTCTTCGCTTGGTTTATCAATTTACCAAAGATGGGTAATCTCACCCTTGGGTTATCTGGTTTAGTAGCTCATGATCTCACGACGACGCAGCAGCGCAGCGATACCAAGGCCCAACAGCGCGAACAGACCGGTCGAACCGCCACCACCACCGCCGCCATTGCTTTCAGGCTGGGGAGCCGGTGTATCACTGCTCTTGGTCGCCAGTTTTGGCGTAATGGCATAGAAGATATTGTCGCTACAGGCCAGCTTGAGGCGAACAGCGCTGCCAGCATTGGCCGGAATGGTCACCTCATGGGCGCCATTGTTGTTCACGCCATTGACCAGCGGCTGCCAGCTCTTGCCTTCATCGTTGCTATAACTGATATCGACCCGCTGACAGTTGATGCGGCCACCGTCGGTTCCAGCTACTTGCCAGTTCACTGTGGTCGTGCTGCCAACCAGAATACGCTGGTCAGGGGCTGGCAATATCTTGAAGGTTTGTGAACCTGTATCAACCACTTCGACCGAGGTCTCACCATAGGCACCACCGCCTTTGCCATCACGGGCGACCAGACGGAAGTTAAGGGTGCGCGGCACATTAACCCAGACATCACCTTTCTCAGCTTCCCCTTTTAACTGGGTAGCCAGCGAAGGAAAGTGGCGAACCGGGGATGTTGTCGGCGCGGCGTAACGATAAAGGGGACCGGTAGCAAGGAACCCGGAGCTCAATTGATGGCCACTCGTCGTTGCATCATCACTCAGGTCAACCTGCTCCCAAGTGTAAACAAGTGCATCACCATCAGGATCACTGCCCTTACCACTCAGGCTAAATGCCACACCTTTAGGGATCACATGCACTGGCGGCACTTCGGTAATTTCCGGCTCCAAATTGTCCCCATTCTGTCTCGGAATAGAGGCGCCACAACGCGATGCGATAGTCGGTGCAAGAATCGCTGCGTCCTTGATTTCGATCTCCCCTTTCTGCGCTTTGGCTTCTCTCGCGATGATATGCTGCAGCATCTGCTCAATCGACTTGCTATGAAAATAAGCCTCGCTGTTGAGATGTACGTTTTGCTCCCCCATCAAACCCGCATAACCCATTATTGAACTACCACTGCCTGGCTCCCATGCCATAGCGGGCTCTCTTTGTGTCCCATTTGCATTGTAGGTATGATTGGCGCCAAATTGATGGCCAATTTCATGCGCAACGAAGTCAATAAAAAATGCATCACCAACAGGATTTATATTTCCTGTAACAGCTTGAGACCTGGATGAATAAAAATATCCTATGTCATCACATAATGACCCAACTCTCGCCGAACCTGCATCTTTACCCGCGGTCAATACATGGCCAAGGTCGAAATAACCAATCTCTCTACTAATCAGTTTCTCTCTCTGAACTCTAGCATTTATAAGAGTATCTCTTGTTTCACCTGGATATCTTCCATTCACAAAAGGATCGTCAGCAAGATTTTCGAATATAATATTGTGATTTCCCTCTGCCAATACGAAACGAACACCCAAGTCCCTTTCATACACCTCATTTAAACGGTTAACTAATACAGCCAGTGAATCCAAGGCTTGCGCCTTGCCGCCAAAGAACTTGGTATATGCACCAGTGGTAGAGAATGCAATGCTGTACTGGGTAAGTGCTGCCTTGCTATAATTAGCCTCGTTACGAGCCGCTTCAGTATTATTTTCTAGATTTTTTTTCAGCTCGGACTTGTCAATGATCTCATTGATATTCTTGCCACTCATTGAATGTACATCTTTTTTGTAATAGACAGCGTAGGTACCGTTGCGCTGAATATCGACAAACACCTGCTCTCCAGCATGCATAAACATGCCGTTAAAACCGCGTGGAGAAATATTAAAGCGACCGGTATTGCTGGCGGTACCCACTTCATGTCCTTTATAGGTCATGATATCTGGGTATTTTGCTGCCAGCGCAGGCGGTAATACGGAATAGGCTTCCAATTCATATTGCACCATCTTGCCATCAGGCAATGGTAGCGCAATCACGGTTTGGCCCAAGCGCAGATTTTCTAAAAAATCCGGTTCTACCTCAAAGATATTGTATGCGCTAGCTCTTACAGGTTCATCGGCCTGCTTGCTGCGTTTTTCGATCATATGCCATGGGGATGCCAGCGCGATATTGGCTGACATTGCGATGACAACTGAGATTGCATTTATTGTGAACTTCATCATTATTAATCACCTGACTGAACAGCCGGCGAGAATAACGTGACGCAAATCACAATTCAACTTTTTCAATAAAAATTAAATGAATTTTATTTCATTTAAAATCATAAAGTTAGTGAGTTATAGTTTATAAACAGCTAATTTTGTTAGCTTTTTCAGCAGTTCTTTTTAATAGAGTTAAAACTCCAAAAAAATTATATGGAGGCTCATATGTGAGCCATCGAATCATTCCCCTGAGGCTATCACTATGTTTGGAATATTAGAGTTATAACTCCAATCATGCCAATTTACACGCCGTTGTTGAACAGCCACTACGGCCTTGAAATCGCCTCCGGCATGCACCTTTCCAGCATCTGTCGGTTATATCGGGTGGCATAGTCAATCCGCAGCTCAAACTCCGACTCCTTGCCCATCTCAATTACATCACCGAACCCTTTCAGATAACGGACTCCGCACCGGGTTATCGCTTCTGCTTGCAATGACTCCACAACCCCCGGGGCCATACCACCGCGCCCGCCGCGCACGATGAGCCGATAATCCTGAGCAGCAAGACTCTCATCTATTGCCTCGGTCAGTGATGCGGCCACAACAGGCGCCACGCAGATATGCAGAAACAGCAAACTGACGACTAACCGTAATACCTGCGCCATCCGGCTGCCCCTCCCATCAGGAGGATCACGATAAGATTCACTGCACCACCACCACCGCCGCCACCGCCGCCACCACCCGCATTGTTGTCGGTAATGACAGTTGCACTTTCCGTAGTGGCAGACGCATTACCTCTTATCCCATTGATAGAGAAAAAAATATTATTGCTGCATGCCAGCTTCAGCCTGGCCGTGCTGGTCAACGGTGCAGGCAACACCACACTGGCCGAACCGTTATTGGCAAGCCCGCTTGCCAGCGTAGTCCAAGTAGAACCACCATTCTGTGTCAGTGCCAAATCCACGCTGGGACAATTGATAGGAGGCTGATCGGTCCCGGCAACATTCCATGTCACTAGCTGAGTGCTACCCGCCACCATGGCGCCGATCTGCGGAGCTGTGATGGCAAATGCCGCGCCGGTATTGATCACCTGAACCACCATTTCATCACTGCTCACCGCCCCCTGACCATCACGTGCGGTAAGGCGGAACTGGAGATTGCGATTGGTCGCAGGCCACGCCTCTCCTTTGGCCAAGACACCCGATATCAGAGAGCTCATGGTGGGCAATGTTCTACGGGGATCCGATGTTGGTGAAACAAAACGAAACAGCGGGCGGGTTCCATCATCCACCATGGTTGCCACGCTGTAGGATGCATTGCCAAGATCAACCTGCTCCCAGGTGTAACTGAGGGGATGACCATCCAGATCCAGCGCACTACCGACAAGAGTGAAAGGCGTATTGGCGGGGATCACCCTATCGCCCCCCGCATCCACAACCGGCGCGTTATTGGCAAGCGCCAGGTCGGTGCCGCAGGAGGGCAGAGAGGCCATCAGAGCCCGCATCTGCTCGATCGACTTGCTGTGAAAAAAAGGTGTGCTGTTAACCTGCAGATTCTCCTCACCACAGATCCCGGCATAGGCCATGATGGTCGAGCCACTGCCCGGTTCCCAAGCTGAGCTAGCCTTGCGACCTGTTGCACAACTGTCGGCCATGCCATTGAAGGAGTGCTCGGCCCCCAGCTGGTGCCCCAATTCGTGAGCCACATAATCAATAAAGAATGCATCACCGATAGGCTGTGAGCCTCCGGTCATGCCCCGTGAACGGCTGAAAGGGTTGCATAAAGATCTCAGGGTCGCCACCCCGCCGCCTGATGTCGCCAGCAGATGGCCCAGATCAAAAGAAGGATTGAGCAACAACCCCTGTTGGGTCTGGTTGATGGCGATATCCTGGGTCGAGTTGGTGAAAGGATCCGTCGCAGGATCGGTGAAAATCACATTATCCGTATCAGCTGCAAGCTGAAACTCGGCCCCCACATCACGGCGATAGACTTCATTGACCCGATTAAGCAGTGTTGCAATGGCCGAGAGTGCTGCAACCTTGGTACCACCGTGATACTGGGTATATTCCCCGGTTGCCGAGATGGCGATAGTGTAGCGTTTGCGCAAATTGCCATCGACCAGCACAGCTCGCTCACGCTCGATACCATGAGGATCAATCACCTGATCCACATCCTGTCGCCGCCTGGCATCTTGCTGTTCATAAACGGCATAAGAGAAACCGTCCTGAAGC
>NZ_CAWNZT010000296.1:0-107 GCF_963878965.1 Aeromonas sp. HMWF015
AATAAAGTGCCAATTTTGCATTGTTCATAAAGATAACCAAGGTGGTAACCCAAAAAAACCCCAAACACTAGTGCGGTAGGAACTTCAGTCGGAACTTTTTTTAATGG
>NZ_CAWNZT010000296.1:117-8593 GCF_963878965.1 Aeromonas sp. HMWF015
TGCAATTTTAGCCCCATCGCTGCAGTTAAAGCACTGAACATGCTCATTCGCAGCTAATACTTGTTCAATAACTCTTCTGGATGTATTAAACATGGCATTGCTTAATACAATACCACCGAAGTTACCTTCATGCTGCCACTGGCTGTCTCCATACATCAACTCACCAAGTACCTCAGCACCTTTATCACTATTATAATAAGCACTGAATTTCGAGTGATAATGCCCTTTATTTTTATAACCATTATCGAGGCCAAATAAATATATATTTTTAAAGCCAAGATGGATGGGAGCACTAACCCCTATATTTCCAACTAAAGGATTAACCCCTCCCAATGCAGCATATTTGGGAAGATGAGGGAAATTTACATGATAGAGGATAATTCCTGGCTCACTAAGTTTAAACATTAATGCTGATTTGTCGAACAGCGTTGAGCAATAGGGGTGAATAACATCCGTGCTTAGGAAAAGTATGTCTCTAAGATAATCGGGGTCATTCATATTAACCAAGAAATCATAAACAATCTTCGTTCGTTCAGTCTCAACATGAATATCTGGTTTGATACCAACTTTATGCAAAGCTGAAATAGCACTACCACATGAAATTAAAATTGCTTTTTCTTTATTCTTTTCAATGACAGGAAGAGAGGCATCCAAAGATGGACCATTAGCAATAACAAAAACTGGGATTCTATTATATTCCGATGGAATTTTTTCTCCCTGCACCAAAAATGGAACAGTTCGTTCAACGTTATCAACTGCATGAGAAAGAGCTATCAGATTGTCATCAAAAAAACCCCATCCCATCACTAGCAGATAATACTCCTGCTGGACCCTCTCAATTAAACTTTTGATTTTATCATTTTGGTAACCCCACATGATAAAGGCATTAGCGATAAGAAAAGAACCACGGCTATGAATAGCCGATGCAAAATCATTAAAGATAGTATCTTCATCTTGGCCCAATAAGATATGTAGACCGAGGTTCTCTTTATGTAAATAATCAAGCAAAGGTGCCCAATCGAAACAAAAAAGAGATGCATAAAAAAGATCTAAATCTGGTTCCAAAAGAAATAAAGTGCCAATTTTGCATTGTTCATAAAGATAACCAAGGTGGTAACCCAACCCCAAACACTAGTGCGGTAGGAACTTCAGTCGGAACTTTTTTTAATGGTTCTTCTCGAACAGCAATATCATCAAGATAAGCATTGAGTTTATTAAGATACTCAACGTGCATAAATCCGAGTGGGTTGGCTTCTTGACTAAATGAGAACTTGGATAACCCCCCTTTATCCATGAACTCTTTAACCAACGTCTCACAGATAAGATACGGTTCATCACCATATACCGCGACATCATCATCGATCCAAGCCATATTTGGCTGGCCATTTTCATTACAAAAAAAACGAAATGGCCGGTTTGCTTGATATGACTCATACATATCTGCAATATGGGGAATATATTTACGAAATGCAGCAATATTCTGTGAGAATCGAAGGGGCAAGGCCACCGACATGGCAGCCTCTTGCTCTGCACGTTCTTTTAGTCGTAAAGCAACTCCTTCAGCTTTTTCCAAAATATCATCAATATTTTCCGACATCAGAACTCCTTGCTATTCACACTATAAATTTGCTTTGCTTTACTTGCCAACCCAATCACAGACAACTCATTGAAAATGATTTTATGCTGATCAGATGCCACTTTTTTCATGCTTTCTTCTTGTTGAAAAAGTAATGCCGCCAATAAAGTGGCATCTTGTTTCAGTGAAGGCTCACTTTCAACGAGATGCAGCAAACGATCAATCAAAGAAATCCGATAATCCATATAGACCAGAGCATCATCATAGCTTTTTCTGGCTAATAGATATTGAAGTTGCTCGTAGTTTTCTGTAAGTGCTTGTTGTAGAGAGGCTAAAGTGGTCATTACAACTCACCCAGTTGCTGTCTCATTTGATAGCCCTGTTGTTTAGCAGAATCGGGTAACTGATCCCAACCAGATTTTATAGTTACCATCAAAGCCATGACCTCTTCAATCGGGACAGTATCCAATGCAAGACTCGCATCCCAAATTCGCTCATCCATATAGGAATAGAGGCTATATAGATTTTCAGCAATAGCCCCTTGACTCATATCAAGAGCATCTTGCAAACCATGTAATAACCCCTGAGCTTTCGATACAGCGGTAGATTTTGCTTCCATATCACGACGCTCAATTGCGCCTTTAGCTTGAGCCAAACGTTCAAGTAGACCTTGCATCATGAGTTGAATCACACGATGAGGATCGGCAACAGCCAAGTCAGCAGCGACACTGGTTGCCTTATATGCTTTTAGATTACGCTGGTACATCGCCTGCTCCTCGTTATATGAATTTATTTCTTGTTATTAATCTGTAATGATTGCAGCGCTGCCGCAGAGTGATTCATTTTCACTAACAAGGCATCCAGGCTACCATATTGAGCACGTAGTGAAGCTTCGTATTTAACTAATTGAGCGTTTGATGTGGCCTGCTTCTGGTTCAAGCTACGCAGATCGGCATTCAAAACATCTGTACGTTGATCCAGCATACCGCCAGACTTGGAATACTCTTTTAAACCTGTGTTCAAGGTTGCAGCAATACCCTTTTCGCCACCGAAAAGCCCAACGACCTGGTCAAAGTTTTTATCAACAGCCTCATCAAATTTTGTTTTGTCCAGAGACAACTTGCCTTTATTGTCCATCTTAATACCTACTTCAAAGATGGTTGAGTAAGTTGTACTGGTACCAGCTTTATTTGTTACAGTATTAGCCATAAAACTGCTAATGGTACGAGTGCTCGCATCACCAGCAAGCGCACCACCATCATCTTGTCTAACTCCACCAACGATACTATTACGCTTGCCCAGCGCATCCATTTTATCTTGCAGCGCGTTATAACCATCAATAAACTGCTTAACCATATCCTGGATAGCAGTTTTATCCGTTGTTATGGCAACTTTATTGGATTTTAGAGTTGTGCCATCACTCTCTTTATCGGATACACGTAAAACCGTTAATTTTAAGTCCTGAATAGAGTCGTCAAACACATTGGTATCACTTTTAAGAGTATTACCATCAACAGTAATTTCAGCACTACTAGCGGCTTGCTTCTGGCTCATCGCAGAACCAGCAGCTCCAGTTGCAAAGATATCCAGCTCAGAATTATTGCCAGTGATCACCAAATCTTTGCCATCTCCAGATATCCCAGAGTCAATAACAAATTTTGCCTTACCATCGGCTGTATTGACGATATTTGCACTAAGGCCGAAGTTATCTCCGTTGCTATTAATACTTTTACGAATGTCTTGCAGAGTATCCCCTGCCTTGACATCAACCTTGAATTCCTTGTCACCGGCTTTGAAGGTCAACTGACCATCCTGAGTCACAAGTGGAGTTGTCGAACTGGCAAATTCACCTTCAACACGGCTAGTGGTTGCCAATTTATTGACGGTAATATTGTACTGGCCATTGGAGCCACCACTTTTACTCTCCACCTTCATAACCGGATTATCTTTATCCTGGGTTATGGTGACGGCTCGCTTGTTGAAAGCACCAGGTTTGCTCAAGGTATCGAGAATATCGGTGAATGCGGTGAGGGATGACTTCAGCTGGCCTATACCAGATATGCTGATCTGGGTGCTGTTTTGCTTGGTTAAAATCGGTTTCTGTAGCTGGGCCTTCTTGGCCGCCACGCTAGCAGCGATGACGCTCTCAAGATCAAGCCCAGAGCCCGCCCCGGCAGAAGTAATGGCCATGTTATCTTCTCCTCATCAATTCGATTCAAATCTCGCGATCAAACAAAAGCCCGCGTTTAGGGTTTGCCCCTGCTTCACCTTGCTGCAACGCCTGGATCCGCTTGTGGATAGCAATCAACTCTTCTGTAGGGATCTGGCGGATCACCGAGCGGGTATCAGAGTCCATTACCTTTATTACCACCTGGCCAGACTCCTGCTCCATGCTGAAATTAACGGTCCACCCTTGCAATTTGCCAAATTCCTGCAAGTTTTGTACCTGTTTTTCAATATCGGCCTGGCTCTGCACTTGTTGAAGCTCAGTTCCCTTGGGCTGCTCCTGACTTTTCTGCTGTACAGTCCCAGCATCCTCTACCGTGCCAGAAAGCAGTTGAGCGGCCACTTGGCCGCTCTTGTCACTTAGCTGTAAGGAAGCGCCATTGGCAGATGACAGATTGCCTATTTCGGTTGCCATCTTATCTCTCCCATCTTAGTCAGCCTAGTCTACCCATTACCCAAGCAGGGAAAGAGCAGACTGCGGTCTCTGGTTAGCCTGAGCCAAGACACTGGATGCGGCCTGTTGCAGAATATTCTGCTTGGTCATGTTAGCAGTCTCGGTCGCAAAATCCGCATCACGGATACGAGAACGTGCAGCACTGACGTTTTCCGAGATATTGGCCTGGTTACGAATGGTAGAATCCAAGCGGTTTTGTACCGCACCGAGCTCTGCTCGCTTGCTGTCAACAATTCCAAGCATGGCATCAACAGCTCCCAGCACATCTTGAGCATTACTCTGTGAACTGATGCTGATACCACCAACAGTTGAACCACTAGTGAAAATACTGGCTACAGCAGCCCCACCGGCAGCAGTTACTGCTGCAGCAATGCCTGAAATACTGAAACCAGCACCCTGAGTCAGGCTAAACCCGATAGTCTGGTTGGCATCAGCACCAACTTGGAAGCTGCCAGCAAAAGTCCCATCCAGTAATTTGGTGCCAGCAAAACTGGTATCTTTGGAAATACGGTTGATTTCAGCCCCCAGCTGATCGACCTCTTTTTGTAGAGCTTCTCGATCCTTGGCTGAGTTGGAACCGTTGGCAGACTGTTGAGCCAAGGTGCGCATACGTTGCAACATACCTGTCACTTCATCCATTGCGCCTTCAGCCGTTTGAGCCAGAGAGATACCATCGTTGGCGTTACGGTTACCCTGATCCAGACCGTTGATCTGAGAGGTCAGACGGTTGGAGATCTGCAGACCTGCCGCATCATCTTTTGCGCTGTTGATGCGAAGACCGGATGCCAGACGCGTGTACGAAGTATCCAATGATTTGGTGGTATTCATCAAGTTACGCTGAGCGTTCAATGATGACGTATTGGTGTTAATGAACATGGCCATAATAAATTCTCCCGAAGAACATGCGACTGCGGGTTGCGCTGTCAAATCTGACTGCGGCCCACCATAGAAGAGGAGGTTGAACTGGCCTCTCTCTTCTGGCGGGTACCTGTTTGAACAGACAGGCTACCCGCAGCTATGCAAACGTTGGATTCCGAACACCCCTCGATTGCCTCATCTTCTTTAACGGCAGTAACGATGCAATCTTTAGGAAAAATAATGCTCACAACAGCAAGTAATCTGAAGAATCAGATTTCAACCGTTAAGAATGACACATCGCCTAAAGTGAGCAGCCAAAACTTTGACACTAGCAAGCTTGTTGTCTGATTTCTGAGAAATGCAGTGCTCTTGGATAAGATAAAATGCTTAGAATGTGCCCTGGTTTGGAGTGCATAGAAGATAAAAAATTAAAAGCGGCCTAAAGAGGCTAATGCCAGTCAGTTAAGCCTGACTGGCATTGTTTTTATTGGCTTTTTGCACCGCATACTTTTGTGGTCTTGCCTTCACACTGCGGGGGTAACTCCGCTTCCTTCGCTCCGGCAATACAAACTCCAGCTCTGCCACCCGCTTCGGGATACTCCCCGGTGACAGGTACGGCATGCAGCTCAGTTCATGGATGAGGTACACCGATGCCATGTGAAAACTCAGCTGACTCGCCGTGAATCCCTTTAGACTCGCCGCCATCTTCACCATCTGGCTACGCAGCAGGTTGTACGCCAACAACACGCCCCACAGCTCTTGCCGTATCCCCGCCGCCTTCTTGCTGCGCAGGGTCAGCCGGTGTTGTTGCAGGCTGTGCTTCATCTCCCGATAGCCCAACTCGATTTCCCAGCGGTGCCCATACAGTTCGACGATATCGGCGCCCGGGAAGCGCATCGGGTCGACCATTGAGGTCAATACCTGGCGCTCCTTGCCATTGATGTGTCGGGTCAGCAAGCGGACTTCCACTGTGTCCGGCAGGTGCGGCCACTTCTTCCTCGCCTGTGGGCTGGTTTTCAGCAAGACCAGTCATCCTGGCGCCCCAGTTTGCGCACCATCTCGTATTGGGTGCCCTTTTTGAGCGGCAGCAACCAGTGCCGCTCTACGCCCGCACTCTGCCATGCATGGAGCAGACCGAGGGAGTAAAACCCCTTGTCGAACAGGGTGAGCGAGTGGTCCGGCGTGCGTGCGACAAGCTGTTCGGCCAACACCATCTCGTTGACGGCGCAGCTCTCCATGACGGCCTGAACAAGCAGGTGGCTGGTCAGCTCCATCTGACAGAGCATGCGCACCTGCGGATAGCAGTTGCAGCCCGGCCCAACCGGGATGATTGGCCTGCTGGTGCCAGAGAGGGGCGGTCGTCGGGCAACAGGATATCGAGCTGATTGACCAGCTGGATCATGGGGACATGGCGGAAGATGGCCCAGACCAGACGCTCCATGGGCTACGGCGGCGACGCAGGGTCACGACATCCTCTTCGGCGAGCAGCGTCGTGATGAGCTCGGGTGCAATGAGGTCTGAGAGTGACTCAAACTGAGCAGCATTACTGGCGTGGAGGAAGTCGAGCGCTTGAGCGATACGCATAAAAAATCCGAAACCAATCAACAGGTTTCGGATTTTCACACAGCAGAAGGATCGGTCAATGGATCCTTAACTGATCGGCATTACCCTAAAGAGGCCGCTTTTTCATACTTAATGAGGCTCCAGCATTGTTATCCCAACAAGGACAATGCAGATTGCGGACGCTGGTTGGCCTGAGCCAAGACGCTGGACGCAGCCTGCTGCAGGATATTTTGCTTGGTCATGTTTGCGGTTTCGATTGCAAAGTCCGCATCGCGGATACGAGAGCGAGCAGCACTAACGTTTTCAGAGATGTTGGCTTGGTTGCGGATGGTCGAATCCAAGCGGTTTTGAACTGCACCAAGTTCGGCCCGCTTGCCATCAACCACCCCTAGCATCGAATCTACTGCTGCCAGAACGTTTTGAGCATTACTCTGGCTACTGATGCTAATACTGCTTGCACCGACAAAAATTGTGGTGATACCGACTGCAGCACCGGTTGTAGCGATAGTGGTCGCAGCTGCGGCAGCAATACCAGAAATACTAAAACCGGCAGACTGCGCCAAACTAAAACCGATAGTTTGGTTCGCATCGGCACCGACTTGGAAGGTACCGGTGAAACTACCATCCAGCAACTTGGTACCGGCGAAGCTGGTATCGGTCGAAATGCGGTTAATTTCAGAACCCAGCTGATCGACCTCTTTTTGTAGCGCTTCACGATCCTTGGCTGAGTTGGAACCGTTGGCAGATTGTTGCGCCAAGGTGCGCATGCGCTGGAGCATGCCGGTCACTTCATCCATTGCGCCTTCGGCCGTTTGTGCCAGAGAGATACCATCATTAGCGTTACGGTTACCCTGATCCAGACCATTGATCTGAGAAGTTAAACGGTTGGAGATCTGCAAACCCGCAGCATCATCTTTTGCGCTGTTGATACGCAAACCGGATGCCAAACGGGTATACGAGGTATCCAGAGATTTGGTGGTATTCATCAAATTACGCTGGGCGTTCAGTGATGACGTATTAGTGTTAATGAACATGGCCATAATAAATTCTCCCGAAGAACATGCGACTGCGGGTTGCGTCACCATAACTGAGTGACGACCCACCGTAGAAGAGGAGGTTGAACTAGCCTCTCTCTTCTGGCGGGTACCTGTTTGAACAGACAGACTACCCGCAGCTATGCAAACGTTGGATTCCGAACACCCCTCGATTGCGTCATCTTTTTAGCGGCAGAATTTAGCCAAGCTTTAGGAAAATTGTTGCCGATAGCGGCAAGTCTTCTCCTGTGAGGGGTAACATACTCAATCACCCCACCCTCCTATGGGAGAGCCTTCCAGCCATGCCCATAGATGAGCCTGGGGAAATATAATTTTGGCATGATGTATGCAAACACTAGGAGGAGTGACGCCAATTTGGCGACACAATAAAAAATGGCCGGAGAACCGGCCTAAAAATGAGCATATGCTCAGGAGAATATGACCAAGCGTGACAGAACTGAACAGCTGGACAACACTTGGCATTACTAGTAGAGAATTATATCTCTCCCGATAGAACAGAGTGCGAACCCGAACACCCCTTTGTTCCATCTCTTGACCAGGGCGGCCTGAACAACCGCCCTGTTTTCTTTTGTTAGCCTTGCAGCAGTTGAAGTGCTGACTGAGGTCTCTGGTTGGCCTGTGACAGGATGCTGGATGCCGCCTGTTGCAGAATATTCTGTTTGGTCATGTTGGCCGTTTCGATAGCAAAGTCTGCATCCCGGATACGGGAACGAGCTGCGCTGACGTTTTCCGAGATATTGGCTT